>CAYFXP010000463.1:0-4217 GCA_964346935.1 uncultured Syntrophobacterales bacterium | reverse complement strand
AGAACCAATCTATGGTCTCCACGACCCCCAGATCGTCCAGGAGAGAGGGACGCAATTCGGTCATGATCCTTCGATTTTCATCAATGGTCCTTTGAACCATAGAGATGATATTCTCAAGTAAAATCTCCCGGGAGGACCCACCCTCCTTCATCTGGCCGAGCTTCCTCGCCAGGGTGAACTTGATGGCGGACAGGCTTCCCCCGATCGAATCGTGGAGATCCCGAGCGATCAACCTCCTCTCATCCTCCTGAGAGTCCAAGAGCTTCTGAGAGAGGACCCGAAGCCGCTCTGCATAATTCTGCAGGACTCTGTGGTCTCGCCTTTGCCTGGTGACATCCCTGATGATGCCTTCATATCCCAGGATAGTCCCATCCTCAGCTCGCCGCAGGCTCGCCGTGACCAGGCACTCCTTTACCCTCCCATTCTTCTTGCGGAATCTGGTCTCATAGTCCCTAACCGACCCCCCTCGCTCTATAAACCTCTGAAACCTGGGCCTTTCATCGGGATTGGCATAGAGAGCCCGGATGTTCTTATCCATCAGCTCTTCCCCGGAATAACCGAAGAGATCGATCATCGCCCGGTTAAAATCGAGGAAGGTGCCATCTCGCCTTACAATATACACGGGGTCCCTTGAATCCTCGAAAAGGGAACGGTACCGGGCCTCGCTCTCCTTCCGTGCTATCTGTGCTTGCTTGCGCTCAGCCATTTCCTCCTGTAATGTTTCCACAACGCCCTTGAGCTCTGCGGTTCGCTCCTGAACACGCACCTCCAGTTGGTCTTTCAGCTTCCGCAGCGCCTCCTCTGCCAGCTTGCGCTCGGTAATGTCTTGGGCGGTGCCGAATCCGCCCAGCAATGTCCCTTCATGGTCGAACTCCAGCTCGGCCCGCTCGCGCACCCACTTGACCTGACCATCTACAACAATGCGGTGCTCGATGTCGTAGGGCTTGCCGCGCAGGCCCGCCTGCCACTGCTGATCCACGTACTCCCGGTCCTCCGGGTGAACTGTAGCCAGGAATGTTTCATACGTCATGGGTGTCCCCTTGGGGATCCCGAATATCCGGTGGGTCTCGTCGGACCAGAGCAGTTCATTGCGCCGGACGTCCAGTCGCCAACTACCGGTGTGGGCCACGGCCTGGGCACGGTTGAGATCCTTCTGGCTTTCACGCAGCACCTGCTCTGCCCGCTTGCGCTCGCGCAGGTCCACGCCGATGCCGATCATGGTGTCGTCGGTCAGGCGGATGTTGGCCCAGTCCGAGGGAACGCGCCGTCCGTCCTTCGTGGTGATGTCCCACTCGCGCCAGCCGGTCTGGAGCGACTGCATGTAAGCCGCCACCTCGGCGCGATAGGCCGCATCGGGATAGACCTTGCTCATGAAGTCGCCCTCGTTGGCATCGGCGGTGGTCCAGCCCAACACCTCTTCGGCGTGCCGGTTGAGCGTGAAGCGCTGGAGTCGCGGATCCCACATGACCAGAAAGACCGGAATGTAGTCGAAGAGGCGCTGAAGCATCTCGCGCTGATGGGTCAGGGTCTCCTCCGCCCGCTTGCGCCCGGTGATATCGCGCATAATAATCAACACTGATTCGATGGCCCCACCATGGACTAATTCCGGAACGGCCCGAAGATCGAAGAACCTCATTCCATCCGGCGTCGGAAAATTGAATTCGATATGCCCTGCATCACCCGTGCGAAATACCTTCTTTAAGGTCCGATTCCAGAGTGCACCGATTTCCCCCGGCATCCCCAGCTCCTCGTTGGTCTTTCCGATGAACTTTTCACGGGGTGTGCCGGTAACCTTTTCCACGGGGGGATTGGCGTAGAGATGGCGGAGCTGCTTATCAAACCTCACAATGATATCCGGAGCGTTCTCGGCAAGGGTTCTAAATCGCTTTTCGCTCTCCCGGAGCGCTTTCTGCTCTATCTTCGCAGGCCCCTTCTTCCTTTCTGTTTTTTTGCCCGGTTTCGCTCCCTTTCGGGAAGAGGTTTTCTCGCGCTTCATGCCCAACCCCGAGTTTAGGGGACGTTGTTTAGTTGTTGAGTTCTTCATTGATGTCACGCAAATCCGGGCCGAGTCAAAAACACCCACCGGGGGGCTGCCACCCCCCGGAAAGAGAATGTTACTACCCCATCTTGTAACACGTTTATGGGCAGATTTCAAACAAATATTACATGACGGCTACGTCCCCCTCGAACGATGAACATGAAATCTATTTTCTGAGTAAAATCAAATTGTTTTTTGGTCAAAAAGAGCCCTGCCGGCCAGTCCTCACTCGGCCTACAGGACCCTATTTGTGGAGAGGGACGTGGGTCTATTCGCCCATGTGAACGGATGAATTACTTGACCTTGACCGTCCGGGAATTCTCCCAGAGGCCGTGGATGTTGCACAGGGCGATGGCGTGGACCTCGCCCGGCTTGCTGACCTTCATCTCCGCTACGGCGGAATGGTTGGTATAGGCCGGGCCGGTGTCGGGCCCCTCCGTGGATTCGCCATGGGCGGTGAACTCGAAATTCCCTATCTGGTAGGCGAACTTGTCCCCATCGGGTGTGAAGAAGAGCTGAATCCACCTGATGTGGTGGTCGGTGGTGTTGGGGTGGGCAACTTCCTTTCCCAACGAGACCTTGACCTGGAACATCTCATCCGCCTTGACCTCGTCGGGACATTCGATCACCGGCACGTGCTTCTCCGTCTTCCAATCAGCAGTCTGAAAGAGTTCCCCGATCTTTTTCATGACACACCTCCTCTTTAGAGAATGAGCAGCATGTGGCCCCTCTTTGCGTCTTGGAGAAACTGGTTCTCCGCCGGGCCTCTGCTCTGAAATTCTTCAAGTAAAACTATCCGGGTTCGTCGAGAAATACATACCTGAAACCATGTATTTCTCCCGAGACCATAACATATTCACAAAGGCCTTACTGGTTCCCGGGAAACAACAGGGGGAAGCGCGGTTTTTCAGCTCCGCAATGCCACCATTACCATCAAAGTCCTTTCCTCTCAAACCATCGGAAAAGAACCAACCCCGCTGTAACGAATACGATGATGACCAACCAATGGTTCAAACCCAATATTTGAGGCACCGTAACTTTCCCAAAATCGCCCCACGTCAGGACCGTCCCCTTTAGAGCGGGGTAAGCTTCGGCGAATAAAGCCGCCCCAGCCAACATTCCAACGATTCCCCACAGAGCATCCCATCGCCCCTCTCCCAAAGCGCCAAGTTGGGTCGCGGGACAATAGCCCAGGAATCCCCATCCAATGCCGAACCCAAGACCACCAATGATATTCGCACCCAGAAGGGTCGCCTTGACGTGAAGCTTGATCAACCCCAGGTCCTTAAGGAGGTAAACCCCCACCATACCAGCCAGCACGGTTGAAAGCATGAACTTAACGATCGTCATATCGAGAAGACGCAGAGCACCTACCTGTTTGTCGTAACGGATTACCCGGGCCTTCTGAAGGAAAAAGCCAAACAATATCCCCGTAATAAGCCCGTAAGCCAGCATTCTCATTAACGCTCACCCCCTCCGTAAAGGATGCGGGCAACCACCACGCCTCCAATGAAAAAACAGATCAAGGCGATATACCCGCTCACTGCCAACTGAAGCGAACCGCTCAGTCCATGGCCGCTGGGTCAGCCCCCCGCCAGCCTGGCGCCGAAAATCGCGATTGTCCCACCAATGAAGGCGACTATTCCTCGCTTTGTTCTGTTTGTACCGAAGCGGGCCCTCCACATGTCCGGGACGGCCTGCCATTGGAAAGTGCGAGAGATTGTTGACGAGATGAGCGAGCCGATCAACACGCCAACCACGAACATCCACTGCCAGTCGATTTTTGGCACATACCTGATGAAGTAATCCATTCCGGTTACGCGTTCGCCACCGAAGAGTTTTTCGATCAGGCCGGCAGAGCGGGCAAAACTGGTCGATGCCCCAAAGAACTTGTCCGCGATCCAGACGGATAGCACCAACACTGCCCCGCTTAACGCCCCTGCGGTATAGGGCGACCACTCCTTTTTCTTCAGCCAGTTCATCATCACCCCTCCTCTTGTGAATTTCCTCGCTTCTGACCCAAGAGAGTCAAACTCCTCTTCTCATTCGAAGGTCTTGACGTATTCGATAACCGCGTTCAGATCGGCCTCAGTCATCCGCCAGCGGGGCATGGTCCAGTCCAAAGGCTCTCCATCTGGTTCCAGCCCCTGAGTGATGGCCCTCTCGATCAGCTCGTCCG
>CAYFXP010000462.1:0-3374 GCA_964346935.1 uncultured Syntrophobacterales bacterium | reverse complement strand
TCGTTTCCGTCACCCGAGTTCCCTCGACACCGTTCACAGAAGCCGAAGATCTTCAGGGTGTGGGATCGACCGTCAAAATCCATCTCCTGACAGACCCTTTCCTTGAGCTTTTCCAGTTGAATATGGGTAAATTCAATGATCCTGCCGCACCGTTCACAAACCAGGTGATCGTGGTGGCTATGCCCCAATATGTGTTCATAGTGATGAGAGTTCCCCCCGAAATCTACTACGTCCAATAACCCGCACTGTACGAGGAGCTCCAGAGTTCGATAAATGGTCGCCCTTGAGGTCCTCCCTCCCTTCTTTCTAATGGTGGTGAGGAGGTCCTCGGCCCCGAAATGGTCGTGGCGGTGAAAAACTTCCTGGAGGATGAGGTTCCTCTCAGGGGTGAACCTTAACCCACGAGAGGTCAGGCAATTTCGGAAAATGCTCTCTTCAGATCTCATGTCGAAACCGATTGAAATTGAGATTCAATCTCAATTAATACCCTAATAATTCCGAAAAGTCAATATCTAAATATGCTGCCGAGGGAATGGACAGGCAAGAATCCAGGGTTTACCAGTTATGTGTCTGACCTTGGCGTGGGGGGATTTTCGACCGGAGATGTTAAGGAAAAGGCAAAATCTATTCGCCCGGTGTGCTTAACTACAGGGCTTTCTTAATCATCTCCTCCACTTTCGACCGGGGAACCGCTCCAACGATCTGGTCGAAGACCTGCCCATCTTTAAAGAGAATGACCGTCGGGATTCCCCTGATTCCATATCGGGGCGGTGTTGCTGGGTTTTCATCCACGTTCATTTTGGCGACTTTCACCTTACCCGTATATTCCTTGGCTAACTCCTCTATCACGGGTGCGATGACATGGCATGGCCCGCACCACGGAGCCCAGAAATCCACCATGACGGGAATATCGGATTTCAAGACTTTGGCCTCGAAATCTCCGTCCGTTGCGTGAACCAGCACCTCTTCAGCCATTATACCTTCCCCTTTCATCGTAAGGTGTCTCTTCTATTACCCTTTACGCAGAGATTCCGCCCAGCAACCTGCCGAGAAATCTCAACTTCAGGTATACGGTCCGGGGCCACAGGAGGAAGCATCTGCAGTGGAACTGCTTCCCTGGCTCTGAGAGCTGAATACGGACATCAACCTGTTGACCCTTGAGCCCTTGCAGGCGGGACATCGCAACCCTTCGTCGCTCTCCGAAACCCTCCGGATCATTTCGAAAGAATGACCACACTCAGCACATCGATATTCATAAATCGGCATGGGGCCCTCCAGTATCTATTTTTCCTTTTTTTGTCGATCCTCGACATTACAGAGGCTCGACAGTCAGGTCCTAATGCCGAGCTTGGGAAAGACGTAGATATAAAGGAAAATCCAGGCTCCAATAATAGAGAGAATAAAAATCAATTTGCCCACTGAAACGTAACCTTGCTACTATTATACTTGTTATAATATAGGGGTTAGACCTCTCTTTTTCAAGGGAAAGGGGGGCGAAATCGTCATTGCGCGATGAGTTTGAAAATGGTGGGAGTCCTCGATGGAAAAAACGATTGACTAATCCAGTCCAATTAGTACTAAACTAAGGTTACATAAATGTTTTAGGAGAACAAGCATGTCTGAATTAATTCGGTTTGGCGTTTCCATGGATGGTCGTCTCCTCTCCCGTTTCGATCAGTTGATCGCCGAGAAGGGATATTCCAACCGCTCAGAGGCCATTCGGGATCTTATTCGGAATGAATTGGTCGATCAATCCTGGGAGGAAGAGAAGGGGGAAGCGGTGGGAACCATTACCCTGGTATATAACCATGAGATGCGCGATCTCACCGAAAAGCTCATTGACTTTCAACACCAGGTTCATGGTGCGGTGATATCGTCGCTCCATGTGCACCTGGACAAGCACAACTGTCTCGAGGTGTTAGTGGTTAGGGGAAGAGGCCGCGAGATCAGAAAGATGGCCGACAGGTTAATCGGAACGAAGGGGGTTAAACACGGAAAGCTCGTCACAACCACAACGGGAGGGGATATCTACTGAGAGTCATTCCATCGATGTTGCCTTGGGGAATTATGATCCCGTCAGCGTCTCCAATTTCCCGTTTTCCATTCTGTATATGCGCCGTGTGGTCTTGGGTAAGATTTCCCTATCTTGGGAAATGATCATGTAAGAAGCGGAGGAACTGTTAAGCACCTGGATGATCCTTTCCGTTGTCTCCTCGTCGAGTCCCGATGTGGGTTCATCCAGCAGGAGAATCTCGGGTTTCATGGCGAGGACCGTTGCAAGGGATACGAGCTTCTTTTCGCCGCCCGAGAGCTTATAGGTCACCCGGTCCTCAAAATCGACAAGCCCCAGGATCCCTAGTGTTTCGCTGACGATTTTCAATGCCTCCTCATGCCGTTTTCCGAGGTTGAGCGGCCCAAACGCGATGTCTTCAGCCACCGTTGGGCAGAACAATTGATCATTTGCATCCTGGAAGAGGAGGCCTACCCTTTCTCGGACCTCCCGGTAATCGGCTTCGTCGCCCATCTTTTTCCCGAATATCTCTATCTCCCCCTCCCTCGGTTTTAAAAGCCCGAGGATAATGTGAAAAAGGGTTGTCTTTCCGCACCCGTTTGGCCCGGTAAGGCCAACCCTGTCCCCCTGCGAGAGGGTCAAACTCAATTGTTTCAGGACATCGTGGCCGGAGTCATACCCGAAGGTGATGTCCCGTAGCCTTATAAGAATAGTTCTTTCCCCCATTGAAGATAGCCTAATAACGCTATGGAGAGGAGCATGATAATGAATAGAATAACATCTACCCTTTTCAAAGCAAAATGGTCCAGTATCCAGAATTGCCCCTTGAATCCCCTGCAGAGCATGGCATCGTAGACCCTTTCGGAGCGATTATAACTCTTGAGCAACATCATTCCCACCAGGTGGGCATAGGATTTGTAGGTACGCAGGTCGCTCCTAGGACGGAAACACCTGACCTTCATGGCGTTGAGTAACCTGAGGTACTCGAGATAGATTACGTGGATGTAACGATAGGAAAAGAAGAGCAGCTGGACCAACTTATCGGGAACGTAGAGATGCCGTAGGGCGTGCACCAATGTGAATATAGACGTTGTTCCCAGCAGTGCGATACAGGCGAGAATGATGGTGTTGGATTTCATGGTGATCGAAAGAGCGTATCGGACCCCCTCGGCCGTGGCATTAAGCGAACCTACCGATAAAAGGGTTGTCCCCGGATACGTGAAGGGGAGGAATAGCCACAGTAACAGGATAAACCCGTTGACCAGAAGCAAGCGCCTCATGACCTTTAGCAGTGGAAGGTTGGAGAGTATAACGCAGCATCCCGAAAACAGAAGGGCCAAAAGGAGCACTTCGGTCCGATTCG
>CAYFXP010000461.1:0-8038 GCA_964346935.1 uncultured Syntrophobacterales bacterium | reverse complement strand
TTGACCAGGATACGATCCTGAAGCGGTCTGATCTTCATGGCACCCTCTCCTTTCCCGGTGAATTGTATCGAGCCTCCGAGGGCTCGCCTTTGAAATATACCTCTCCCTTACCACGAGAGGACCCTGGAATTCCCATGGGGTAATTTTTGGCAAAAATGTAATCATTCCCCGGGCAAATGTCAAATCGGCCCGAAAGATTTCGAGGGCTCAGCAGATCTTCTCATTTCCTCTGTTAAGCTGGCAGGATTTAATGGTGGGATTAGTGAGACCGAAAGGAAGTTAAGTGAAGATGGAGAAACACAATGAACCAAGCCCAGCACGGGATTTGCCGGCAGACCTCCCGTGTTAATAATAGATCCTTTCCGTAAGAACTTTCCCTTCAGCGGAAAACCCTATTCCTTCAAGTTCAAGCAAGGCTCGTTTCATCAGGAGCCCGCCTTGAAATCCGCCAAGTTCGCCATTGGACCTGATAGCGCGATGACAGGGAATAATGATGGGGAAAGGATTACGTGAAAGGGCACCGCCAACCGCTCTCGCGCCATCCGGAATTCCAAGACTCCTCGCAATTCTTCCGTAGGTACTTACCCAGGACCGTGGAATCTCGTATTCAGCCAATAGCACCCTTTTCTGAAATTCAGGGCATCCTTCGAGAGCAATACTATCAAGTCCAAAATCAACCGCCTGGCCCGCAAGGGAACTCTGAATTCTTTCACCGAGTTCCCTGATAATGGGACATGATAAAGGGCTCGCGTCCGGAAAATCCATGTGGACAAGCTTTTCGGCGGAAGTTCCTGCATGTGGGAGGAATACTCGATAGACCACTGGTCCCCTTTCGGTTTCCACCCAGACAATACCGAGGGTGCCAAAGGAGGATGATAGCAGCACATAAAAGGAGCGCTCCATAGTTGTACTCGGTAAATTTCCGGCGCCGTTGGCCTTGACTTAACCAGCGTATAATGGAACTCGGTGTAGTCTCAGGGAGAAATGCAGAAAAGATACTATGGGAATGGGTTTATCTCAAGACGAATGACGCAATTGCATCCTTGGGCGGGATGACAGCCTTTTTTCCAGAGGGAACGGGGCTAAGTTCCCTGTAACGGCTGGGAGAATTCTTGGTAGGCTTTCAGTACCTTCTTGCTATACCTTAATGGCAGTCTTTTCTTGGTCTTCAAGCGCCTGCGAACATAACTGGGGCCGCAATTGTAGGCCGTCAGGGCGACCTTGAGATCGCCGAAGCGGAGGAGGAGCCGGGATAGGTAGTGGAGGCCCATCTTTACGTTGAGATGGGGGTTGAAGAGGGTTTCATCTCCCTCCCACCTGATATCGATATCCCTGGCTATAGCCTCACCCACAAAGGGCTTAATCTGCATCAGCCCTTTGGCCCCTTTTGTGGATCTGGCCTTATATTTAAAGGAGCTCTCCGTTTTGATGATGGCGAGGATCAATCGATAATCCTGCCCGTATTCACGGCTCTCCCGCTCGATAACCCGAGCGAGCTTTTTATTCTCGACATGTGGGAGACCTGTTTTGAACCGCTGGAGGACGCGGAAGATCTCCTCCTCCCTTTGGACCTGCTCACAGGGCTCAATTCGAGGGACCTCGGTTATCCCCTTCCAGTGGAGGCCGATCAGCAAGAGCCCCGAACAGAGATACATCATCCAGATGGAGAGGAGGAGTGTGTGTTGGAAGGATCTGTTTTTTTTGCGATTGACCATTTTGCTCAAGCGAATACCTGGAAAAAAAAGCCGGGTTACCTTTTTCCTCGGCAGCCCGGCTGTTCAAGAACCTTCGATGTCTAGTCTCAGCAGCCGAAGGGGGGAATCCCGCCAGATCCATAGTTTTCCACTTAATTTCACATGTAGTTTGGCCTTATTGGAGATAGACTATTTTTATCAATAGCAAACTTCGTTCCCATATTGAGTTTTGGATAGAATTCATCTTAAGTATTTGATAACATTTAATAATTTCAAAATATAAAGCTGGGAAAATGTGCTGGAATTCGAATAAAATGGGTAAAAAAGATGGAAAAAGTGGTACTCATTTACCACCTTTGATCTGGCGATAAATAAGTATTGATAAAGTCTAATTTTTTTGAAAATAAATCTCAGATCAAAAGTGGAAAAATCTTATCCTCTCCAGTTATTCAGCGAAATCCTCGATGGAGGCAATATCAGGGACGGGGGCCGTAATGGATGGAACTCCATCGGTAAAAAAGGTAAATTGTTCCCCCCTTTTCGTGACGTTGATATTTCCATAGATTGAGTTCTCATTATGGATGACATCCATCTGTTTCCACTGCGATTGGATGGAAGACTGATGCATCACGTGTGATATAGACGTAAAGAGCACATAGGCAAAAGGGAAGGCCAGAGAAAAGATCAATTGAAGCAGTACAAAGATCTCTAATTTCCTTTCTGTCTTCTCGACGGATCTCCCGACATAAAAGGAGCCTATTGCCTCTAGGATGAGCCAGTTGGCAAGGATGATTCCAAGGGTGAGTTCGTTGCCGAAAAAAGAGACGGGGAGCTCCCTCAACAGGATGATCTGGGCAATAATCCCGCCCAGCCCCATGATGAGCACAGAAGCTCTGAGGGATTGAATCATATTTGAACGAATCCCTCTGTAGAAGTCTTGTCATCGTTGACGGTAACAAAAAAAGGGGATTGTGACAATGTATCGCAGAAGAGAAGAGTCAGAGGTCCATCCCTCAGGCAGCCCTGCAGAAGACCGTTTACGTAAAAAAGAATGCTTCTACGTCTTTGACAAAAGGGTTATTCCTGACATAATAGGCGCTAGGGAGGACAAGGGGAATGATTGAACCATACATAGTGGACTATCTCATTCGGATGGGCTTCATCTTTGCAGGGGTAATCGCCATAGCATTTCTCATTTCGAAGGCTTTTGAAGAGGACTGATCTACTTTCATACGGACCAAAACTAGCAACTCCCCCGTCGGAGATTTTTTTTGCCTTGGTGAGACTATTGAATTGCGATTCAAATATAGGAAGGTTTGGATCGAGACCGATCTATTACCTCTTGTATTCGATGCCAGAACATCTCCTAGACGTGGCTCGGCGAACCCTAGTTCGTTATCTCAATCGGTTGCCACTGCCATCCCTCACCCTTAGGAACAACGCGACCGAGGCCTGGGAAGGGAAAATGAAAAGCGAGCACCAAGGCCTTCCGAGCCGCAACCCTGTCCAGGAGCCGCCGCCTAGTGGCCACAACTTGCTTGGAATCAAAATCGACTGCTGCATGCTATTCCGGCTGCTCTAGATGGATGGCTAGACAGATGTACGGACTCGTCCACTCTCCCCCTTGTTCTGGTCGGAGGTTATGTTCGAGAAGCACCTGCTCAAGACGCACTCTCGTCGCGTTGGTGAATAGAAGGGTAGCAGAGGGAACGTAGGAGGTGCATAGGTCAAGGTGCCGTCGCTGACGGCCACACATTTGAGCTTGCCTGTCTCAAACCGGAAGGTCTCGTTGCTCATTGATCATTCCCCCCTGTCCATCTTCCCCTTAGAGGTAGAGGTCTCCGCACGAATTCCCCCCCCTTAATGTCAAATGGCGCAGATGCAACTTCAAAGCCAAGTCTAATGGAAGAGCTAAGAGAATGTCAACGAAACCAAGCTGGTCGAATGGAAAGGCCCGTAGCCTCAAGGATTTATCAGGCCTAATGATTTCCTCTAGAAATGTGGGACAATCAGAATCGGACCCAAACAATCTAATAGATAGAAAAAGGGATAGGAGCGCAACCCGCAACTATCCCTTTTTCCGCGCCCGCCGGTGACTCTACCTGGTCAGGCCGTATTGCTTTATCTTATAAAGTAAGGCTTTATAGCTAATGCTCAACAATTCCGCAGCCCTTTTGCGGTTCCAATTGGTCTGGGCCAAGACCTTCAAAATGGCCTGCTTCTCTGCCTCCATGGCGGCTCTTTGGCTTACCTCTTTGAGGGGCAGGACGGGAGGGGTTGAGGCTGGGGGCTGAGGGTTGGATTCGTAGACGCCTCTTTTTTCCTTTGCCTTGGTGCCTAATTCCTCGATGACGGCTGCCTCATCCCCCAATACCACGAGGCGTTTAATCATATTCTCCAATTCCCGGATATTCCCAGGCCACTGGTGGCGCACAAACATCCTGATTAATTTTTGGGAAGGCGAACGCACATTGCTATTGTATTTCTTACCGTATTTATCGAGAAAATAGTTGATAAAGACCGGAATCTCTTGCCTTCTTTCCCTCAGGGGGGGAACAAGGATATTGACTACATTCAATCGATAGTAAAGGTCCTCCCTGAAGCGGCCATCCCTTAGGGCTTCCTCCAGGTCTCTATTGGTTGCAACTAAAACCCGTACATCGACCCGGATATCGCTTTTGCTCCCCAACCGGGAAAGATTCCCATCCTGGAGAACCTGGAGGAGCTTGGCCTGTAGAGATGTGCTGATGTCCGTGATCTCGTCCAAAAAGATGCTTCCGCCGTGGGCTTGCTCAAATTTTCCGGGTTTTTGTCGGTATGCGCCGGTGAAGGCCCCCTTCTCATATCCAAAGAGTTCGCTTTCCAGAAGTTGCGCGGGCAGCGCAGCACAGTTGACCTTGATGAAAGGTTTATCCCTCCGAGCAGAATTTAGGTGCAAAGCACGAGCAACGATTTCCTTCCCCACGCCGCTCTCCCCCTGAATGAGGACGGTGACATCGGTCTTGGCCACTTGATCGATAAGTTCCTTGATTCGGCCCATCTTGCTCCCAAAGAAAATGAAGGAATCATTCAGGTAAGGGGGTTTTGCCTCGTTTGAGATTTCTGGTGAGGAGCGATCTTTTTTCGCCATTTCTGTCCC
Organism: uncultured Syntrophobacterales bacterium; assembly: GCA_964346935.1. GTDB lineage: Bacteria > Desulfobacterota > BSN033 > WVXP01. The sequence continues at coordinate 3,205 of CAYFXP010000461.1, read as the reverse complement.
TGTCGCCGTTTCATTTGAATGCTGGTGTATGGAATGAATCAAATAGGGCTTTCTCAGGCATTTTCTGCTATTTATTCCTAATCAGGAATTATTTTGATTAATATACAAAAAAAATATTGGCTTTTCAATCGCTAATTATGCCCTTTCTCTCATTCTCCAGGCACTCCCGGCATATTCCCCTGAATTCTAAGTGCTTGCTTTTTATCAAACCCCATTTTTCTGTTTCTTCTGGTATTTTGACCTTTTCGAAGGTTGAGCAATGAAAATCCTCGATCTTCTTGCAGTTAATACAGACTATATGGGGGTGAGCGGTCGTATCTGGGTCGTATCGGGCTCGGTCATCGGGATACTGCACCCTTGCAATCACTCCGCAGCGCTCGAAGAGGGCTAGAGTACGGTAGACGGTGTCAAAGGAGATAGGGGGAACTTTCGACTTAACCTGTTCATATATGTGCTCTGCCCCTGGATGATCTCTTGCATTTGTCAGTGTGTGAAGTATTGCCAGGCGCTGGGCCGTAAGCTTGAGACCCGCCCTTCTACAAATTTCCTCAAAGGCATTTACTAAATCTCGACCGGAACTGTCTGTATCTTGCATATCAGCTATCTATTTCCTAGAAACTCTCGAGAGTTGGGGTTGGCCGTTCTTCCTACACTCAGAGAAACAATCCTCGACTCGCCACGATCACAGGCGCTCATCTTCTTCTCTCCGAAAGGATCGGTTTTGATAAATGCAGAATAGTACAAAATGGGAAAAAAGACAACGATCAAGAGTCAACGCCGGTCTACCTTCCTGCTTGGGCTCCGCCCCGGGTCTCCGGTTTGGCTCTACGCAGCGTGGTTAACGCGCGTAGCAGGTCGTGCCAGTAGGGTGCCCCGATACTTACCAGAATACCCGTGAGCAAGGAACCCAAGAACTCAAGGAAAAGAAATCTCGCTTCTTCACCCTCTTCTGGAGTCTCGGTCCAAATCTTGCCTATCCCAAATCTCACTTGCCCCTGAAAATCGCGCATATATTTCGCCACAGCCTCGCGCTGTTTGGTTAGTGCTTCTTTTTCTTTTCCTTCTGGCAGCTCTTTGATATCCTCCTTTAACTGTTCCTCCAATTGCATGATGGAATCTACATACTCTGCGGATGAGAACTTCGCTCGCACATCTTGATCGTGATAGAGCTTGTTCCAGATGGTGACCGCATTAATGTTGAGCCCTAAGCAAAGCGCAAGCCCCACCGCCAGCGTTATGTTCTTTAGCCGCTTCTCGAACATGTATCTGACGGTTGCCACGTGGACTGCCAGCCGCCCCTCTAGGTCCTTTATGACTTCATCGGTCACCTTCTGTGGGTCCAGTTTCCTCAACACCCACGTGATGTTCTCCTTGGTCAGGTACTCTTCCCCTAGACGCTTCCAATCGTATGCCAGCCAGGGAAATTTTGTTCGCAGCGCTGGCTCCGTCTCAAGCCTTTTTTGTAGTTGCTTCCGGGATATCTCGATGGTCCCTTCCAATAGTGAAAACACCTCGTGCTTCAAATTTCGGGAGTAAAAGTCAAAGTGGTTCTTAATCACCGATGTTAAGCTTTTCACCAGAAAGCTCAAAGCCAGCATGATCGCGGAAAAGGCGATAGTGGTCTCAATCAGTGGAAACATCCGACTCACCCCCTTCCCGCGTTTGTCCTAGCTCTTCTGTTTCTCGTGCTGGTACGTAGTTTGACCGCGACCCTACCCCGAATGCGACTACCGTTGCCATCACGATTATCGACATCAACGCATAAATGAATTTCACCATATCCGCCCCCTCCTCTCTCTAATCTCCAATGGTAAACGAGATGAATTTCCTACCTCAGGTTAACCGTGAATAGGCTATACAATGAGCATCATCTGGCCTGAATGCGGTGGCCTTGGCCAAAGCGCATATGGCATAAGAATAAAAGTCTATCTGCATACCTGGTTTCCCTTATGCATATACATTCTATATTTAAATAGTGATTCTGTTGATTACTGTAGCATAGATGAATAAAGAAAGGGAATTTGGTTTTAGTTGGCTTGGGTGGACTATTCCCCTATAGGAAAATGCAAATTAATTTAAGTAATGATTTCAAGTAATTAAATCGCACAAAAACCATATACATAATTTCTAGATTCAAAAAACTCTTCAAATGTGACCTTTTCTTTGGATATCTCTTGTTTTCTCCTTTTTTCGCCTCAAAAAGGCGGGATAAAGAGGACGTCGAACTTCAGGAGTGGTGTGGCAAGAGGCTATTGGGATTGGCTTGGAATGGCCTCAGGATGGTCCTATTGGGGTTTCGGATAGATAAAATAGGCAACCAGAAGATAGTTGCCTAAAGAGTGGGGCCGGGAGGCGGAATCGAACCGCCAACTTGTATTCAAAAAAAGACTCATCCCTTCCCCCCTCTGTGAAAAAAAATCAAATGGGATTGATACGACCGTGGTCTTACCTTGAGACTATGACGAAATGGGCCCTTCGATTCTTCGCCCACGCCTCCTCATTGTGTCCCGGGTCTACGGGCATCTCCTCTCCATAACTAATGGTCGAGATTCTATTCGGGGAAACCCCGAGCGCAACGAGATACTGCTTAGCGCTGGTGGACCTTCTGTCCCCGAGGGCCAAATTATACTCGATGGTTCCCCTCTCGTCGCAGTGGCCTTCAATTTGAATTGTTAACCGGGAGTGTTTGAGAAGAAGCTCCGCATTCTGTGAGAGAATCTCCCGTGCTTTTGGCGTTAGATCGTATCGGTCAAAAGCGAAATGAATATCCTTCAGGAGCGATGACTCGAGAAATTCCCCCTCCATTCCCGGGTATTTCTTTTTCTCCAAGCTCTCCTCAAACGCCTTTTCCCCGATTTCCGCCCTTTCCGCCTCCTCAGCGGGTTTTCCCCGGGCCTGTTCCTCTGCCTTCCCCGTAACCAAGGGCTCCTCTTTTACGGCCTTTTTCGCACAGGCCCCCATCACCACGAGGGAAAAGATAACTCCCATAACGATACATGACTTCTTAACCATAACGGACCTCCTTTTTAAAATTTTGCCATTATCGTGGGGAACCATGTTGGGCTCAATTCCTTGCCCCGGGAAGATGCCAACCCGCACTGGATGGCACTATTGGGATTCATGACATAGATACGGGATGGGCTTTCGCTAAGGTAGTAAAGCAATCGATGTACCATTTTGTTGAGTTGATGAAAATTCCCAAAAC
>CAYFXP010000460.1:0-2710 GCA_964346935.1 uncultured Syntrophobacterales bacterium | reverse complement strand
TGGGTTTAACCACCAGTATCGTGGCCAGGATGACAAAGGGTATGACCTGAGACATCCTGGCCTCCAGAAGTTGTCCGGCAAGGCTTTCCGCTGCTCCGTAAATTAAAGAGCCGATAAGGGCTCCCGGAATACTCCCCAACCCTCCCAGGACGATGATGGCGAAGGCCTTGGCCAAATAGTTGAACCCCATCTGGGGAAAGATGAACCATGTCATAGAAACCACCGCTCCTGCGCTTCCCGCGAAGGCAGCCCCCAGGGCAAATGCCAGGGTGCGAACCTTTTTCGTATCGATGCCGCAGACCATGGCCACCTCATCGTTTTGGGAGGTGGCTCGAACGGCCTTTCCCCATTTGGAGAATTTCAGGAAGGCGAAGAGGGCAACTACCAGCAGGACCGCGATCCCAAACCCCAGGATGTAGCTCTTGGCGATGTTTACCCCGAGAAAGGGAACGGAACCGCCGAGGTAGGAGACGGCCTTAATATTAGCCGTGAAAACGGCCTGAGCCGTGTTCCAGATGAGGATGGATACGCCGAAAGTGAGCATGAGGGAGGAGAGCATGGGCTTTCCGATTACCCGCTCCACCAGGGAGCGGTGAACGATGAGGCCGACGAAAAAGAGGACGACGAGGGCAATAACGATGGAGATGATCGGGTTAATCCCCACGAGGGTCCACGCGAAGAAAGTCAGAAAGGCCCCCAGCATCACGAATTCGCCGTGGCTGATGTTGACCACCCGCATGACCCCATACACCAAGCTTAGACCCACGGCGATCAGCCCGTATATGGAGCCGATGAAGATCCCAACTATCAGGGCATTGTAGATGATAGGCAAAAGGTTCACGGTGTTGTGCTATACAGGGAAAGGAGAGGGCCCAGATGAGATACACCCGTGCTTCTGGGCCCTCTGCTTAGGCTATTTCCAACCGCGGAACGGATAGGTGAATTTCCCCGTTGCCGCCTCGGAAGGATAGATGACCACCTTCTTCAACTCCCCGCCCACTCTCTGCCACTGGAGCAGGAGCCTTTTGGCAGCCGCCTGGAGGCCTGAATCGGGGGAATCCAGAGGCATCACTTTGTACGCGTTGAAGATGGTGAGGGTATCCAGCGTATACATCACATCCCGGATCGCCTTCCTGTCCTTGATGTTTCCAACTCGCTTGACGGCCTCCTCCAGGACCTGGGCGCCTCCATATGCGCCAGCGCTGTGATACTCCGCCACGGCCCCGTATTTCTTGGTGTAAGCCTCCGCGTATTCCTTGGCCCCCGGATACTCCACGCCGGGTTCCCAATCCGCATCTCCCGTGATATCGAGGACATCGTCCCCCAAGGAGTCCTTGAAGTCCGGCAGGGCAACCCCTACCACGAGGGAAATAATTTTGGGGGCGTAGTCGATGGATTTTGCGGCCTTGATGATGCCGATGCTGTCGGGCAGGTATCCTCCACCGGCAAGGACCTCGGCCTTTCTGTCCTTGGCCTTGGAGACGATGGGGATCCAATCGGTCAGGGTCTTGGGGTAGGCCTCATAGAGGACGATATTAACCCCGTATTTTTTCGCCCGTGCCTTGACCCCTTCCGCAGCTGCCCTGGGAAATGCGGCGTCCGAGTAAATGATGGCAATGGTCTTGATCCCCTTTTCCTTTGCCATCTTCACGATTCCCGGGAGCCTCAGGCTGGCGGGAGGTTGAATCTGCGGCATCCACTTTCGCTTCTTTCCCTTCCATATCTTGGGGCTGGAGGCCATGGGAATGGGGGTGGGTATTTTTGCCTCCTCGATGATAGGCGCCACGGCATTGGATACGGAACTACTGTAAGGACCCAGGAGGAGGTCAACCTTCCGATTATAGATGAGCTCGTTGATCAGCCTCACCCCCGTGGTAGGATCGCTCCTGTCGTCCAATACGATCAATTCCACAGGTCGCCCGTCGATCAAGCCCGGCTCCTTATGGGGGAGGGCTCCCTTTCCCAGGCTGTAGCCTACACTATTAATATGCTCTAGCCAGAGCTCGTACCCCCTTCTCTGCTCCTCGCCTGTACGGGCGTACTTGCCCGTCAGGGAAAGGGATGCCCCTATCTTGATGGGCTTCTTCCCGGCCCAGGTAAATCCCGGGGCCATGCCGACAAGGGCAATACACGCCGCCACGGCGGCCGTTTTCCTCAAGAACTCCCTTCGTTTCATTTGGCTCCATTTCTTGATAGTCATTTTGAGCACCTCCTTTTTTGAGTATTATTGGAACTCCATTTCATCGCCCGTACTATATTTTATAAAGCATTCCCTGTCAATAAAATTTTTTCACAAAACAGAGGGATTAAGTTGGCAGATCAATAAGGTAAATTGGATACAATTAATCGGTTCTTTTCGGTTTTTGTAAGAGCGTAAAAAAACCAGAAAATTCCAAATACGATGTGCAGTGAATAGATCATAGGTCGTATTTCTTACACATAGTGCTTTACAGCATGTAACGGCCGATAAAGGGAATTGACAAGGGAAGAGGCATTGGGATAGAGTTGGTTGTATACAATCTCTTTTGCTTGGACCGGGTGAGTGTGCCTCAACGTTCGGTTTTATAACAGGAGGTTTCTATGAGGGTCGACGAGAATAAGTGCATAGGCTGTAAGAGGTGTTTTCCTTACTGTCCTTTGGGGAGGATACAGATCCTCCGTCGACATCCAACGGCCCCGGGGAGGGTGTATATTGAGATTGACCAGGATA
>CAYFXP010000459.1:0-5263 GCA_964346935.1 uncultured Syntrophobacterales bacterium | reverse complement strand
CTAACCATGAGCCAGAAGAGAAGAATGACGGCCATAATAAAGAGGGGAGGAACAATAAAAGGTATTCTCCAGCCGAATTTCTGCCCCAGCAAGGAGGAAATGGCGTAGGCCAAGATGGTGAAAACGGAGGTACAAGTGACATAAATTCCAAAAACGCGTCCGCTTTCCATTCGATTGAACCAATTTGCAACGATTCCAACGCTGGGGGACCACGCGCCGCCTTGTCCCAATCCGTTCAATACCTGGCAAAGGACCAGATGAGAGAGACTATTCCCAAGGCCGAAAAGCAGATTAGCTCCTGCGGAGATGATGGCTCCAATGGCTATGACTCTCTTGTAGCCCAGGAGATACCCCAGGTACCCGGCGGGAAACTGGGTCACGGAATAAGCGAGAAAGAAGGAGGTCGTGATGAGCCCCATGTGGGCATGGGAGATGTTCAAATCCCTCATGATAAGCGGGATAACCGGAGAGATGTTGAGGCGATTAAGGTAGAAGCTCCCATAGACAAGCCATAGGACGGTTAAAACGGTATACTGGGGAGCCCAGAGCCCCTTTTCCGTCGTTTTAGTCCCCATGAAGATCCTATTCCTCGCTGAAGAACTATCCCCAGGAACCAATCAGCAATACCCCTGAAAAGATACAGAGCGAGGCCAGAAACCGTATCCAGCCGTGCTCCTCTTTCAAGAGAAGGCTTCCCAGAAGTACGGCGAAGACGATGCTCAGCTGACGGACGGCCACGATATAGCTCACGTTTCACACGGTCATCGCATATAAAATCAAGAGATATGAGGAAGGGATCATAATGCTTCCGATGATAATGGGCCATCTGTTCTTGCTCAATTCTCTGAAGAGTGTCCCCTTTTTCTTTATAAACACATACGAGGAAAAGAGAATACACGTCAGCGTATGAACGAGATACAGGTACAAGAAGGGATGTACGCAACGAACCCCAAGCTTATCATTGACGGAATAGAAAGAAATAATGAGGGCGGTCAGCCAGGCGAGTTGATAGGATCGATCCCTGAACAACGCGATGGGTCGAATGAAATGGGTCAATGAAAATGTTGGGAATCCTATGGTGTAAGCGCCGAATACAACGATGAGGATTCCAAGAATTCCGGGAAGCGATAGATTCTCCCCCAGAAACCAGATCGCCGCGATAAGGACAAAAACGGGGGCGGACCTTGCTATGGGATAGACGAGGGATAGATCGCCGCGGTCATAGGCTATGCCAAGGGAGGTGAAATACATGGCGTGGAATACCCCGCTGAGGAGAATAAAAATGAATCCCTGGGATGGAATGGGAGCTCCATTGTAGCCAAACGACATGAAGGAGAAAGTGTATATGACAAAGCCGAAGACCAATGACCACCACAGGAAACTCAGCTTGTCCGAAGCCTTCTTGGCTAGCATGTTCCAAAAGGCATGGATGAAGGCGGAGGTGATGACGAGCAACAGCGGGAGTATTTCCATATAGCTCCCCTATAGATCGACGACCTAAATCCCTTAGCGGTCTTGGGATGAGGCGCAAGGCCCAGTCGAACTCTTGTAGTCTTCAGAAAAATGGCCACCTCTAGGTGGCCATCTGCGGGTTGGCTGCGGCACACTGAGATATCTCCACACCTAAAAGACCCCCATGCCCTTAAGCTCCCCCTTTACCTCTTCAACCAATGCAACGTAGTCGGGATTGGGTTTACGCGTTTTCGGATTGAAGCATTCCTGATACCTTTTACCCTTTGGAGCATTATGGATATCGCCCTCATACTTCTCCAGGAGAGCGCCGACGATCCGATTTGCCTCAGCCCGGTTCATCCTGGCAGCCGCTTGGGCCACTTCAACGTTGAATATGGCCTCCATGGGGGTAACCCCATCCACGACTACCGCCTTTGCAGGATGGGTCATCTGTATGGATACCCCTGAGGTTACGGCGGCAAGGAGATAGGCGGCCGTTTCGTAGAAATACATCTTGGTGGCGGGACCAGCCGCCATGTATCCCAGGGAGAGAACCGGGTAGTGGATATTCCTGCTGATTGCTTGGGAGCTGACGCTCACTGCCCAGAGGACGTCCCGTGTGCTCGAGCACCCATAGGTGAAATGAATCGGAAACGTCAACTGGTAGTTTCCGCACAACACGAGCTTACCCATGATGGTGTAGGCGGTATTAACCACCGCCGTTCCCTCCGGTCCCCCGCAGTATCCTCCCAGGATCGGGCTCGACTCCGATCCGATATTGGCCCCCCAGTTCAGCAGGTAGGCGACCTTATTCAAGCCGCCGAAGTCGATCTTCATCTCCGATAGGGCTCCAACCAGCCAACCATCGCTTGGCCGAAGCCCGAATGCTGGATTGCTTGCCGCGATGGTTCCGGCGGCGGAGGCGGCCGATGATATTAAGTTCATGATGGGCAGGCCGGGACGCCCACACCGCCTCAGGGCCTCACGCCCCAACCTGACCGATCGAATGGCCGCGTAGATCTCCAGAGGAGAGCCTGCAGGGACGGGGATTCCCCTCACGTTGTCGAGGGCGGAGATGCTGATGGAGTCGGCCTCGGGAATCGCCCCGTATGCTTCGACGAGATTGGTCATAATCTGCTCGGTTGAGGCCACGATACCTGAGCCAACGTGGCACCAGGGAGGGGTCCCGTCCTCCGTCCTCCTCGGCGAGAAGACCTTTGCCTCCTTTCCCTCTCCTACCCTGCACGAAAGTGAGGGTTTCGCGATGCCTTCCTCAATTTCATCGCGGGTCAATCGAATGGCCCGATTGGTATCCTGACAGTAGACCCCTACTTCGCTGAAGAACTCGACTGCGGCCTGAAAGACCCGATCGGCTAATCCATCGTCGGATGGCACCGGAGAACCCGGATCATAATGAATATCGTATCGTTGGATCACGTGCCCCAGCTTCGGCATGAAGATCTTCATGTCGAAGTCCGGTTCAGCCATAATGGGACCGGTTAGCGCCCGCTCACATATCTCCAAAAAATCGATCATCTCCGGGGTCCTCCTCTTTATGGTCTCAACGTCTCCAAAACCCCCCGGGTTCTCTCGAGAAAAGCATCGATGTCGCCATCCCTGTGGGCGAGGGAAATGTACAGCTTTGTCCCCAAGGGGTTCAGAAAGATGCCCTTTTCAAACAACCCCAGCATGAACCGTCTCCCTTTCGCCCTGTCGGACCTGAATACCGATCGGTAGTCAAAGACCTTTTCCCCGGTGAATATGACCTGGCCTATCGGGCCGTCGCCGATGACCTGGGCGATAATCCCCACCTGGGCGAGGACCTCCCTCAACCCTTCCCTGAGGGTATTGCCAAGACCATGGAGCCTCTCGTACATCCCGGGCCTTCGCAGCTCCTGGAGGGTTGCGAGGCTCGCCGCCATAGAGACCGGGTTTCCGCCCCCGGTGGAGGCCACCCACACATAGTTTTTCGATCCCAGGTTTGCCTCAATGCATAGATTCATAATCTCGGCTTTTCCGCAGAAGGCACCGATGGGGAATCCGCCACCCATGGCCTTGCCGAAGGCCGCAAGGTCCGGCGTGACCCCGTAGTACTCTTGAGCTCCGCCGTAAGCGAGGCGAAATCCCGTGACGACCTCATCGAATATGAGGGGGATTTCCCTTTGGCTCGTTACGTCCCGGAGCCCTTCGAGAAACCCTTCCTCGGGGGGGGTGCACCGTTGGAGGGGCTCAACGATTACCCCTCCCAGTTGATCTCGATGCCCATCGATAAGTCGGATCGTGGTCGCCAGGTCGTTGAAGGGGGCGATGAGAACTTCTTGAGAGAGGGCTTCAGAGGTTCCCGCCGATGTGGGCTGTGCGAGGGGGAACTCCCGGATTTCCTGCGGAAAGAGGCTCATTACGCCGTAGTCATGGGCACCATGGTAGGATCCCTCGAATTTCAGGATCTTATTCCGGCCCGTGTATGCCTTCGCCAGTTTTATGGCATACATGGTGGCTTCAGAGCCGGATGCGGCAAACCGGACTTTCTCCGCACAGGGAATGACCCTCCGCATCTCCTCCGCCAATTCGAGGGCTTGCACCGTTATGTAGGAGAAATTGAACGCTTTTTCCACTTGGCTCTTGACAGCTTTGGCAATTACGGGGTGGGCGTGTCCGAGGATAGCGGATCCCCAGGCCAGGGAATAGTCGATGTATTCCCTTCCGAAGACGTCGTAGATTCTCGATCCCTTGCCGTGGGAGAGGACGGTGGAGAGCTCCCGGGGAAGGTTGAACTCTCCCAGGGATCCCCCGGGAAAGAGATCGAAGGACCGCTCGATCCAGCCGGTATCCTTATTTCCAACCATTATTAACGCTCCTCTTCCACAAATCACCAGATTTCTGAAAAACTCGCTCTTCGCTGCTCAAGGTCATTTTTTCCTTTCGGCCAAGAGATCTCTTGCCAGCGATACGGCATCCGAGGCCGTCTCCCCGTACCCATCTGCCCCGACCTGGTCGGCCCACTGCTGATTGACTGGGCCTCCCCCCACTATGACGCAATATTGATCCCTCAGGCCCATCTCCTTCAAAACCTCTATGACCTCTCCCTGCCCAGGCATGGTCGTGGTCATCAGCGACGAGAGGGCGATGATATCGGCCTTGTTTTTCTGTGCGGCTTCGACAAATGACAGGGGTGAGACATCCACACCCAGATCATGGACATCGAACCCACCCGTCCTCAGCATCGTTACCACAATATCCTTCCCGATACTATGAACGTCCCCCTTGACCGTTCCCATGACGATGGTTCCCCGCATGGTTACTTCCCTCTTCTGGGCAGCAATCTCCGGCTCAAGCGCCTCCATGGCCGCATCAAATGTCTGGGCAGCCATCAAGAGCTCTCGCAGGAAGATCTCCATTTTACTGAAGCGCTCGCCGATAACATTCATCCCCCTTGAGAGGCCCTTTTCGATGGCCTCAACGGGGTCGATCTTTTGTTCAATGACTTCCTGGGCAGCTTGCCTGGCCATTTCCTTGTCGCCCCTGACAACGGAAAATGACAGACGTTCGAGGATTTCTTCCTTTGTCATGCGATCTCCTCCCTTGAGCGGGGGGTTGTCCGTTAGAAAACCTGTTCTTTTCTCTCGAGAACCCTTATTCCTCTTTTGGCCAATTCATTGAAAAAGGCTTTTGGATGAATATCTGATCCTTCGGCGGTAAAAACCCCTCTTGTTTTAATTGCGCCAGTAGCAAGCATTTGAATACCAATCGACATTGGTACTGCTGTCATTTTAGCCTGTGCTATTTTTCCCCACTCCAGAGGATGTGTGGC
>CAYFXP010000458.1:0-11748 GCA_964346935.1 uncultured Syntrophobacterales bacterium | reverse complement strand
TCTCGTAAAAAGTCATTTTTGCTAACTATTTGAAATAATTTGAATTCTTATCATTTTTGGCTGGCTTTTCACCCTGTATTATGCTAAAAAGTTAGCACCGTATCAATCTCTTACAGGTGAGGAGCATGATTTATACGAAAGATCGCAAAACAGCCCCCCTTTTTAATCCATTACGGCATCTTGGGCCCAAACGGCGTAAGCTCATGGATGAATCCTGGGCAGGATTGTTCAGAAAACATATCCTCTGCGAGCTTCCTGTTAACAGAATAACCCCGTATTTTACTGCTGGTTTTGGGCGGCCAACCAAAGAATTGTATACGGTGTTAGGGGCCTTGATTCTGCAGCAGATGCATGACCTCTCCGATGATGAGACGGTATCCCAGCTGGCCTTCAACCTTCAGTGGCATTACGCCCTCGATATTACCGTGGAGTCCGATGAAGCCACCTACATATGCCCGAAGACCCTGTGGAACATGCGAAAGATTCTGACAGATCATGAGCTGGATACGGTTTTGTTTCATCAGATCACCGATAAACTGGCCAGGGTGTTTGAGGTGGATACCACCAAGCAACGGATCGATTCCTTTCATATCAAGTCCAACATGCGCCGTCTTGGCCGTATCGGTATCTTCGTAAGGAGCATCCACAAATTCCTGCGCAATCTGAGGCGCAAGCATAAGCAGGTATTCGAAACCCTCGAACAGGATCTTGTGGACAGGTATCTCTCCAAAAAGGCCCTGGCATGCTTCTCCATGGTAAAGCCCTCGGATTCCGAGAGGACCCTTGCCTCGATCAGCCGCGACCTTTTTGAACTGGTCCAGCGCTTCAGCGATCAACCCGATGTGAGGTGCATGCACAGCTAACAGGTGCTGGTTCGGGTTTTGAGGGAGCAATGCACCATAGCAGAGTCCTCAGCTGGCGAGCCGGTGGAGGTTTCGCTAAAACCCTCCAAGGAGATCTCCTCTGGCTCCCTGCAGAACCCTTCGGACCCCGATGCGGGCTATAGTGGCCATAAGGGACAGGGCTATCAGCTGCAGGTGATGGAGACCTACTGTGACAAAGAGGAGAAAGAGGTCAAATCCAAAACCCTCACTCTCATCACTCATCTTGAAGTTGAACCGGCCTGTGAGGATGATGCCCATGCCTTAGTACCGGCCCTCAAATCGAGCAAGGATCGTGGTCTTGCCCCTGAGGAGGTCCTGGCCGATTCCCTCTATGGGAGCGACGAGAACTGCGAAGATGCACGGGCCATGGGGGTGGAGCTCATCTCCCCTGCCAAGGGTTCCCCGAAGAAGGGTTCGGTGAGCCTCTCGGAGTTTGAATTCTCGGAAAAGGCCGATCTCATCCGCTGTCCGAAAGGCCATGCGCCGCTGAGGGTAAGGACCAACAAAAACAGACACAGCGCGGCATTTAACTCGGGGCATTGCCTCAGCTGTCCCTTGATAGATGATTGTCCGGTCAAGCGGGGCAAAGGATATCATTACCTTCGCTATGACGATAAGGCGCTGCGGAGCGCGAGGCGAAGGGCCAGCCAACAGAGCCCGCAGTTTAAGGATCGGTATCGGTGGCGAGCCGGCATAGAGGGTAGCATCTCAGCATATGACATACGAACGGGGGTCAAACAGCTGCGTGTGCGAGGCCATAAAGCCGTGAGGTTTTGTGCAACCCTCAAGGGGACCGGTGTGAACATCTTCAGGGCGAGTGCGGTTCAAAAGGCAATAAACTACGGACAAGAGGCTCTTGAGATGGGAAAATCCGCCCTTTACGGTGTTAGTTCAATTTTCAAAGAGCATCTTGGAACCATTTGGAGACAACTCAGAAATATTTTCACCCCATTTGCATAAAACCACGGATTTGAACTTAAACTAGCTGGATGACTTTTTACGAGATCATCAAGAATGGTTAGCCAAAATCCTTTAATGTTCGCTCCAGGGAACCCGGGCAACGACCTGTACCTATATGACACTTTTCCACCAAACTTCGCTCAGGGACAACAGGTTTTCTCCACAAACGAATGAGACTCTAGAGCGAAAAAATCTTCGATTGGGGCTCAGAGCTCGTTTTTCCATTTTTGACCAATAAAACTAATCAAACCAATACAACCAACCAACTCTTTGCTATTTGTCATTTGGCATTTAACATTTCCCCTTCCGCCTCCAACCCTTTAACCCTTAGCCTAGAGCCTCCGGCTCTCTTTCCCCTTGAATCATCCGGGGAAAGGGGTGTATATTGGCCCCTACGAACAAGGAGACTGTCTGGGGGGAAATCCCTATGAAAAAGATCATTGATCTACGGAGTGATACGGTAACCAAACCAACGCCCGGCATGAGAAAGGCCATTATGGATGCGGAGGTGGGAGACGATGTCTTCGGTGAGGATCCCACGGTCAACGCCCTTCAGGAAAAAGTGGCCAGCCTTCTGAAAAAGGAGGCGGCGCTTTTCGTCTGTTCGGGCACCATGGCCAATCAAATTGCCATCCGAGCTCACACGGACCATGGAGACGAGGTCATCATCGAGTCCGAGGCCCACAGCTTCAACTACGAGAGTGGAGGAGGGGCTGCTCTCTCCGGCGTTCAATTGCATCCCTTAAGGGGGAACAGGGGGGTTTTGGACCCCTTGCAGATCGAGGAGGTCATCAGGCCCCATGACCATCACTTCGCGCCCACTCGCCTGGTTTGTTTGGAGAATACCCACAACCGGGCGGGGGGAAGGGCCTATCCCATTGCCAAGATAAGGGAGACCTGCCAGCTGGCGAAACGATATGGGCTGGCAATGCACCTGGATGGTGCTAGACTTCTCAATGCTAGCCTCGCATCGGGAATTCCCCCGGATATCTATGCTCAATATTTCGACTCCGTAAGTATATGTCTCTCAAAGGGGTTGGGCGCCCCCATAGGATCGGTAATCGCGGGATCCCCTGAGTTCATCGACCGGGCCCACCGCTTCAGGAAGATGTTTGGTGGCGGGATGCGGCAGGCAGGTATTGTTGCTGCTGCCGGAATCTACGCCCTCGATCACCATATCGATCGCTTGAGCGTGGACCACGCCAACGCGAAGAGGCTAGCCCAAGGCCTTTCCCAGATCGACGGGGTCTGGATCGATCCCAACTCCGTTGAGACCAACATTGTCGTCTTCGACGTATCCGAGACGGGGACCAATCCTCACCAGATAGGAAAGCAGCTGAAGGAGCGGGGAATCCTGATGTTACCCTTTGGGAAGGCCCTCATCCGAGCGGTGACCCATCTCGATGTGACTCCCCAAGACATCGAAAGGGCCCTGGAGATCACAGCTGACGTTTTCTCAAGCCTCGAATGGAAGCCTCACCCCCTTAAGAAGAGCCCATCCGCGCAATCTTCACCGTGAGATACAGATCCCCCAGTGTCCCATCGGGGGATCTCCGGCCCATGCCCCGAAGCCTGATTCGCGCTCCGTCCTTCATCTCGGGGGGAATTGTGACCGCAACCGTCTTCCTCCTATATGGAATGGTGATAACTTTGCGGGCTCCAAAAAGGGCTTCCCTCGCCGTAACGAAAATGGTCCCATGGGTGTCCAGTTCCCTCTCCAACTGGGGGCGGATGTGTTGAAGCCGCGGCGTACTTCTCCTTTGCAGGGATTGGGCGAGCCTCTGGCTCACCCCGGTTCTCGGCAGGGCCAAGAAGAGCTTTATCGTAGCCAACCCAAAGATAAATCCCCCTATGTGCGCCCACCAAGCAACTCCCCCCGCCTGTCCATGGCTCACCGACGCATAGAGCAATTGGATGAGAACCCAATAACCGAGGAAAAAGACGGCCGGCAACTCAAAGAGAAGAGGAAAGAAGAATATGGGGACCATTGTAAGGACTCTCGAACGGGGGAACATGAGAAAATATGCCCCCATAACCCCCGCAATGGCCCCGCTCGCTCCTATAGTCGGGAGACGGGAATGCCAGTTGGTGGCGAGATGAATCAAAACGGCGGCAATACCACTCAGTATGTAGAATGCGATAAAACGGGATGGCCCGAGACTGTCCTCCACGTTGTCCCCGAAAATATAGAGGAACCACATGTTCCCGAGCAAGTGAAGGAAACCACCGTGAAGGAACATATAGCTGAAGAATGGAACGAGCTGCTCAATAAGGGTAAATCGTCCCGAGATCCCTGGGTCCGAGTATCGAACCGGAACCATGCCATACAGGTCGAAGATTCCTTTGAGATATGGCCCCTGGGCCAATTGCCAGAAGAAAACGAGGACATTGATGCCAATAATGACATTCCTAATTATAGGGTACGTCTTTGATTGTATCGTATCACGTAAGGGAATCATGGATGCTCCTCCCCTGCAGCGGAATCAAAATAGGACACCCCCCCGGCCTTGTCAAGTGGTTACCCGAAGACCTCTGAAATACTCGCCCTGCGCTGCTCTAAAATTTTTTTTCAACCATTCTTGAGTTCGTTTCACTCCTAGTAGAATATTGGAATAATGAATTCATGGATAGGTATTACCCTGAAAGAGGTTGGAGGAACATCCGCCTGCGGCGGAGTTAAGGCTGAAGGCCAAGAGTTCTTCGCCTCTTGCCTCAGCAAAGCGATCCTCAAGCGGAGCGCTCCTGAACCAAAAGCAACACTTTCTCCGCTTTTGATACCCAATAATCCAACATTCCGTCATTAGTTTCGCCTCCTCCTTGAATCACCTAACGTAACATGGTAAGTATCGATCAATGCGAGAGGGGGGAAAGCTATGGCGAAAAGGATAAACCAAGGGGAGTTCACGCTCGTTCTGGTGACAACGGACTCGCAAGAGGAAGGGGAGCATATGGCTCGCACCCTGGTGGATTCGAGGCTAGCCGCCTGTGTTAACATTATCCCGGGCCTCCGGTCCATCTATCGATGGGAGGGAAAGATTTGGGACGAGGGGGAATTCCTCTTGCTCATCAAGACCCGGGTGGCGCTATTCCGACAGGTGGAAGGCAAGATCAAGGAAATCCATAGCTATGGAGTACCCGAAATCATTGCCATTCCCATAATCCAGGGGTCGAAAACCTACCTCGATTGGCTGAGGGGATCGACCCCCTCGTAGGGGGGAAACCGTTGAAAGGAGGAAGTATGTCCAAAGTACTCATCATCTACTATTCACGTACAGGAAATACTAAGGCCATGGCCCAAGCCGTCGAAGAGGGGGTGAAATTCGAGGGCCTCGATGTCCAGTGTAAGGACGTCAAAGACGTATCGCCAAAAGATCTGTTGGATTACGGAGGAATCATCGTCGGCTCGCCCACCTACTATGGGACCATGGCGGCCCAGATTAAGCTCCTCTTGGACGAAAGCGTCAAGTATCACGGAAAGTTGGCCGGCAAAGTGGGCGGGGCCTTCTCCTCTTCAGGGATCCTGGGCGGCGGAAATGAGACCACGGTCTTGGACATCCTGAAGGCGCTTCTTGTCCATGGCATGATCATCCAAGGAAGCCCTATGGGGCCTCACTACGGCCCCGTGTCCATTGGAAAACCCGATGCGGGCAATCGAAACCAGTGCGTCAACTTGGGAAAAAGCGTCGCCCAACTATTCAAAAGACTAGCCTGAGACAGCCAAAAGACTGGAAAAGGAGCGCGAATACGATCTTTCCGGCCCTTCCTTCATTTGTGGAGAAAGCCCGTTGTCCCCCAGCGAAGTTTGCTGGAAAACCATCACGTTGGAACATGTCGTTGCCCAGGTTCCCCGAAGGGAACGTTAATCAGTGCTGCTGTGCTGCAGTCAAACAAGGAATAAATCCTAAACGTTTTGGTCATTTGATCATTAGGGCTTTGTATTACTTAGAAAATAGATTTCATTTTCATCGTTCGAGGGTGACGGAGCCGTCATGTAAAATTTTGTTTAGGGTTTAGAAATGAGGATTTCGGATTTGCTTCCATTCTCTCCTTTACGGAGATATTTATGTGGTCATAAACACGTTGTGGGGCGAACCAGCGCCCCATGCGCTCTTTGCAGTGAAGCGAGCTCTAGAGTGGTCCAAAATTATTTTTAGTAAGCCGACGGAAAATTGGGCAAAAGACCCCAAAGCACTGAAACAAAGAGCGACTTTTCCGAGAATTCAATCTAATTGTGGGCGTTTTAGGTGCCAGTCGGTGCGCTGCTCATACGTGTAAGCTACCCGCAGGATCTTCTCCTCATCGAAATGCTTTCCGATAATCTGAAGCCCTATGGGGAGTCCATCACCGCTGAAGCCGCAGGGAATGGAAATTCCCGGAATGCCCGCAAGACTTACGGGATTGGTAAAGATATCCGAGAGATACATTTGGAGGGGATCCTTCACTTTTTCCCCGATCATGAAGGCGGGCGTAGGTGATGTTGGAGTTATAAGGGCATCGTACTCCTCAAAGGCTCGGTCGAAATCCCCTTTGATGAGCGTCCTCACCTGCTGGGCCTTCCTGTAGTAGGCATCGTAATATCCCGCCGATAGTACGTAGGTCCCCAACATGATCCTCCGCTTTACCTCGGGCCCAAATCCCTCGGCCCGGGTCTTCGCGTACATGTCGATTAAACCGTCGTATCCCCTCGCGCGATGCCCGTATTTTACCCCATCGTATCGAGCCAAATTGGAGCTCGCCTCGGCCGTGCAAATGATATAGTAGGTGGCAACAGCATACTCCGTATGGGGAAGGGAGACCTCCTTTATGGAAGCACCCCATTGTTCCAAGAGTTTAATGGCCTCCCATACCGTCCCTTCAACATCTCGGTCCATTCCCTCCGCGAAATACTCCTTGGGGATGCCCAGCTTCATCCCCCTTACATCATTGACCAGAGAGCTCTTATAGTCCGGGACCTCGACGTCCACGGAGGTGGAATCTTTAGGGTCATGCCCGCTGATGACATTCATCAGTATGGCACAATCGGTCACGTCTTTTGTTAAGGGCCCGATCTGATCCAGAGAAGAGGCGAAGGCAACAAGGCCAAACCGGGAAACCCTGCCATAGGTCGGCTTCATGCCTACTACCCCACAGCACGCTGCCGGTTGTCTCACGGAACCACCTGTGTCGGACCCCACCGAGGCTATACACTCATCAGCGGCAACAGCAGCCGCGGATCCCCCACTCGATCCACCGGGAATTCGGGTGAAATCCCACGGATTGCGTGTAATGCCAAACCCGGAGTTCTCCGTAGAGGATCCCATGGCAAACTCATCCATATTTACCTTCCCCAAAAAGACCGCACCACTGTCCCTTAGCCTCTGGACCACCGTTGCATCATAAGGAGGACGAAAGTGCTCCAGGATTTTGGATGCGCACGTGGTCTCGGTGGATTTCGTACAAAGGATATCCTTCAGCGCAAGGGGGATCCCAGTTAACTCATCTACGCCCTTTCCCTTGGCAATTCTCTCGTCGGCCCGCTGAGCTTGTTCGCAGGCCCCCTCTTCGGTCAGGGTGAGAAAAGCCGCCACTTTGGAATCCACGTTCTTGATCCATCGATAAAAGGATTGGGTCAGTTCCAGAGATGAAAAAGACTTCTTCATCAACCCTTCATGGGTTTCGTGCACCGTTAATCGAGTCCAGTCCATCATCTTGGCCTCGCTGAATTGCGCCTCGCCTATTCGATGATCCTTGGAACCTTATAAAAATCCTTTTCCCTTTCCGGTGCATTCCCCAGGGACGGCTCTCGGGGAAGGGACTGGCGTATCTCATCCGGCCTGAGGACGTTCTTGACGGGAACGACATGAGAGGTGGCTTCCACATCTTTCGTATTCAATTCATTCAATTTATCCATATAGGTCAATATGTCATTCAACTGAAGCGCAAACTCATTCTTCTCTTCGTCTGATAGCGTCAACCTGGCCAATCTGGCAACATACTCCACGTCTTTGACACCTATCTTCATATCTCCCTCTCCCGTTTCTTGAAATGACTGGACGCGCTGATTCACATCTTCGTTGCTCCCCCCTCTCTCCGAGCGGAAGCAACCGTCAAGTCATTTCATGTCGAAACCTTAGGCAACAGGGATGAAGGCTCTTAACGGAATGGTCTTTCAAAAAATCCTCTAAGGATGGATACCGTGAAAATGATTGGGGGCGGCACTGCGACTCCACCTCCTCCTTTTACTTAGTTTCGAATCTCAAAGTTCCTGAATTTTTCCCAGGCTTTCCCTGAGCTTCTTATCCCTGACCAGTAATGCCTCCCTCTTCGCCTTTACCTTTTCCACCACCTCAGCGGGCGCCTTGGACATAAATTTATCGTTGGATAATTTTCGGTCCACAAACTCCAAATCCCTTTCGACCTTTCGAATTTCCTTCTCAAGCCGGCTAGCCTCTGCGTCAAGGTCCATGTCCATCGCCATTGGGATAAGGATCTCCGCATCCCCGATGATGGCCGTTGCCACATCCCGGGGCTTCTCCCCCGAGCTAATGAAGGAAAGGCTCCCAACCCTTGCTAGATTGATAATATACGCCCGGTATCGCTCCAATCGACCCCGGATATCGCCTGCTTCGGCCAACAAGAGCACATCAACTTGTTTGTGGGGAGCAATATCCATCTCTCCCCTGATATTGCGGATTCCCCCTATTGTCCTC
Source organism: uncultured Syntrophobacterales bacterium (assembly GCA_964346935.1). Classification (GTDB taxonomy): domain Bacteria; phylum Desulfobacterota; class BSN033; order WVXP01. Next base: position 3,215 of record CAYFXP010000458.1, on the reverse strand, counting down.
ATCACCAAGTCCATATCCCGAATGGCCTCCTCGTCTCTGAGCCCCTCATCGTACTGGGGGAAATCCGCTACCATAAGGCTCTCACCATCATGGGGAAGCCTCTGCCAGATCTCCTCTGTGATAAAAGGCATAAAGGGGTGCAGCAGCCTTAGGGCTCCATCCAATACCCTCAACAGGACATACTGAGTGGTGGTCCGCTCCCGTGGATCATCCTTCCCATAGAGAACCGGCTTGATCATCTCCAAGTACCAGTCACAAAATTCATGCCACACGAAGTGGTAGATAGCCTGGGCCCCATCGTTAAATCGATACTCTGCGAGGGCCTCGGTAATCTCCCTCACCGTCTCGTTGAGCCTCGAGAGTACCCATCGATTGGGCAGGCTCATTTGGCGAGGGACAATCTCATGAGCGATTCCCTGGAAATCGGCTAGATTGGTCAACGACAGGCGAGACGCATTCCATATCTTATTGGCGAAGTGGCGATACCCTTCTATCCTCTCCTCCGATAGGCAGATATCCCTTCCTTGGGCTGCGAAAGCCGCCAGGGTGAATCGAAAGGCATCCGTTCCATACTCCTCCATCACTACTAAGGGATCGATTACATTGCCTCTCGATTTGCTCATCTTACGCCCCTGGATATCCCTCACCAGAGCATGGATGTAAACATCCCTAAAGGGAACGTCCCCCATAAACTGCAACCCCATCATCATCATCCGGGCAACCCAAAAAAAGAGGATATCGAAGCCGGTGATCAGGACCGAAGTCGGGTAAAAAACTTGGAGTTCTTCCGTCTCCTTGGGCCAACCCAGCGTCGAAAAGGGCCACAGAGCTGAGCTAAACCAGGTGTCGAGGACATCGGTCTCTTGGCTAAACTCCGCCCCGCCACACTCACTACAAGAGTCGGGCTCCTCCTTTGAAACGATGGTCTCGCCGCACTTATCGCAATACCATGCGGGAATCCGATGCCCCCACCAGATCTGTCGTGAAATACACCAGTCCCGGATGCCATTCATCCATTTGAAGTAGGTCTTTTCCCAAACCCGGGGGATGATCTTGGTCCTACCATCCTTCACAGCCTGAATGGCCGCCTCTGCGAGTGGCTTCGCCCGGACAAACCATTGTTTGGACAGCGTCGGCTCGATGATGGTCTTGCAACGATAACAATGTCCCACATTATGCCAGTAATCCTCCACGTGCAACAGAGTGCCATCGTTCTCAAAATCCTTTACGATGCTTTCCCGACATTCAAACCGATCCATACCCTGATATGGCCCGGCTTCAGCGCTCATCTTGCCATCCTCATCGATCACCTTCACCATCTCGAGGCCGTGGGCCAAGCCAATCTCAAAGTCATTCAGGTCATGGGCCGGCGTGACCTTCAATGCCCCAGAACCGAACTCCATGTCCACATATTCGTCACCGATAATGGGAATTTCCCTGAGCAGGACCGGCAGAATGACCGTTTTACCAATTAGCCCATGATACCTGTCGTCCTTAGGGTTGACGGCCACAGCAGTATCCCCCAGCATCGTCTCTGGCCGAGTAGTTACCACGGTTATCGATCCTTCTTCATCCTTGAGGGGATAAGAAAGGTGGTAAAGCTTCGCAGGTTCCTCCTCGTGTTCAACCTCTAAATCCGATAGGGCTGTTCGACATCGAAGACACCAATTTATGATGTAGTTGCCCCTGTAGATAAGGCCTTCTTGGTACAGCCTCACGAAGACCTCCCTCACTGCCTCGGATAGGCCTTCATCCATGGTAAACCGCTCTCGACTCCAATCGCATGAGGCCCCCAACCTTCTCAGCTGGTTCGTGATCACTCCTCCATACCGTTCCTTCCACTGCCAAACCCGCTCAATGAACTTCTCCCTCCCCAGGCTGTGCCGATCAAGGTCCTCCTCGGCCAGCCTCCTTTCAACTACATTCTGGGTGGCAATCCCAGCGTGATCCGTTCCAGGCATCCACAATGTATTGAAACCCTGCATACGCTTAAACCGAATCACAATATCCTGTAGGGTATTATTGAGGGCGTGCCCCATATGGAGGGAGCCGGTTATATTCGGCGGTGGGATGACAATTGAAAATGGGGCCAGGGTGGAATGTGTATCTGCTCTAAAAAACCCCCCTTCCGTCCAGAATGCATACCACTTTTCCTCTGCGGCACTCGGTTCATACGCCTTACTCAAGGTCTGCGCTTCCATAGCAAGCTCCCGCCCCGGCAACCCAGATCTGCGCTAAACATCAAAGTCCTCTCCCTTTTTGAGGTCCTCCAACTTCTGTATCTCCTTTTGAATGGCTTTTTCCGCCATTTCGGGCACTATTTTCTGGACCGTCTTTTCGATCGTCTCAACGGCAACGGTGGAAATGGCTTCTGTCAATTGAGCCCTCATTCCTTCCACCAATTCCTTAATCGCTCCCGAGATCGTCTCTTCCATCGGCCCCTTCTGCAAGGGTGGGCCGCCCAACTCCTCTCCCTCTCTCACCGGCTCACCGGTAAATTCTTCAATGGCCTCGGCCAGAGCACCTTCCGGAATCTCCTCGCTCTCCCGGTCCCTTGTTGCCTCTTCGGCTAACTTTTCCAGTTCGCCCTCTTTGAAAACCTCTTCAAACCCCTCTTCCTCCAGGCCTCTCTCTCCAAACCTTGGGACGTCCTCTTCCTTCAAACCCTTCTGGGCCAACCCCTCCAAATTCATCTCCTTAGAAACCTCCGGGGATTCCCATTCAAATTCGTCTGTAGATACCTCTCTTCCGGAGAGCTTTTCTAACTCCCTCTCTTCCGGGGTATCCCCCGGCAATTCCCGCAATGCCTCTTCCAGGATTTGCTCTTCCTCCCCCGGTGCTTTGGCCTCCTGTCCCAACCCCCCTAGTCCCTCAAGCTCCCGCTCCTCCTCATCCGCCAGTATCTTCCGCTCCCCAGGAGGCTCTTCCAAATCTTTCTCGCCGAGCAGATCCCCTGGCAATTCTTCGATCTCCTCCGCCAAAGCCTCCTCCAGTCCTTTCCCCTTTAAGATGTCCTGGGGAACCTCTCCCAGTCCCTCGGTAGGTAGCCCCTCCGTACCCCCCTCAGCCCTCAACTCCAGTCCCCCAGGCTCAGCAGGTCCCTCTGCTTGCAATCCCTCAACCTGCGCTAAGGGCTCCTCTAAACCCGCCTCCTTCAGAATATCCTGGGGAACCTCTCCCAGTCCCTCGGTAGGAAGCCCCTCCGTACCCCCCTC
>CAYFXP010000457.1:0-9026 GCA_964346935.1 uncultured Syntrophobacterales bacterium | reverse complement strand
GGGGTTCGCAGGCGGGGAATACTTACCCCTTCCGGCCTCTAAAGGGCCGGCTTTCCCCTCCCTGCTCACCCTCGATGGGTACCCCACTTCTCCAGTAGATTACGCTCAGAAACAACAGTATCACCCTGAAAAAAGTCTGGAAACTCCGGAAAAGATTTTGGTTGACACGTTTTTCCAAACGCACTAAATATGTTGCAAGAATTCTGGAAAGGGGCACGGAATGACTAAGCTCAGCGTTAACCTCAACAAGGTTGCCTTAATCAGGAACACCCGGACTATCGGGATTCCCAGTGTTATCGATGCTGCCCACACGTGTATGAGAGCTGGTGTTGACGGTATTACTGTCCACCCGCGACCGGATCAGCGACACATCAGGCCCTCGGATGTTTATGAACTGGCGGAAATACTGACGGTTGAGTTCAACATAGAGGGCAATCCATTTCCCGAATTCATGGAGATGGTCCACAAGGTGAAGCCGACGCAGTGCACGCTGGTACCCGATGCCCCCGATGCGTTCACATCGGATCACGGGTGGGACCTTTCCGAACACGGCGAGCATCTCCGGCCGAATATCCAGGAGTTGAAGAATCTTGGAATCAGGGTCAGCCTGTTTATGGACCCCGATTTAGATCAGATTCAACGGGCAAAGCAAGTTGGTGTTGATCGGATTGAGCTATACACCGAACCCTACGCGAGGGCGTTCCGTGAAGGTGATGTCGAAACGGTTTTTCAACAATATGCTCAGGCGGCAGAAAAGGCCCAACAGATCGGCTTGGGTGTAAATGCCGGACATGATTTGAACCGAGAGAACCTGGGGAAGTTCTGCTCAATTCCCGGAATACTTGAGGTATCCATAGGGCATGCGCTCATCGCGGATGCGCTGGAAATGGGCCTGTTTAATACTGTCAAGGAATATTTGAACATCCTCTCTCAAGCGAAGCAAGGGCAGGAAAGTCAGAGATAGCAGTTCACCATCAATGGTCCGAAAATACCTAAGCGGTGTTGTGTAGATATTTAAAGTATCTCCTTTAAAGTCTCGAGGCTGATGTTTGCTCCGCAGACGACGATCACGACGTTGTTTCCGGCAAAACGATTGCGCACCTTCAGGTAGGAGGCTACAGCCACTGCCGCCGCCCCCTCAATTAGCATGTGGTGTGTTTCCATGAACAGCCGCAGATTTTCCCTGATCTCGTCTTCTGTAACGGTCACGTATTCATCTACTAACTCACGGCACAGATCGAAGGTGATCGAGCCCACCTCGATTCCCCCCGCGGTGCTATCGGACAGGGTTGGAAGCGAAGACAGGTCCAGAATTCTCCCCGCTTTCACCGATTGAATCATAACGTGCGAATTCTCGGGCGAACACCCGATGATCTTTACGTCGGGATGGACGGACTTTATATAACGAGCAATGCCGGAGATCAGCCCACCGCCACCGAGTGAGATAAGCACTGCATCTATCTGGTCGAGCTGACGCACCAGTTCAACGCCAATCGTCCCATGCCCGCCGATGACTTTTCGATCGTTATAGGGGGGCACGTAAATCATGTGGTTTCGGGCGGCATACTGCCGGGCGTAGACCTCGGTCTCCAGGCAATCTTCTCCGTATTGACGCACATCCGCTCCAAGCCGCTCAATCGCCCGGACTTTGGAGGGGCATGCATTCCCGGGCACAAAGACTATACCCGACGCTTTGAGTTCTCTCACACCGCGAGCCATGGCCAGGCCATGATTACCGGTTGATGCCGTTACGATGCCCTGCGCGATTTCATCGGTGGTTAGTGACAGGAGCTTGTTCATCGCTCCTCTGACCTTGAAGGAACCCGTGTACTGCAAGTTCTCCAGCTTGCAGAAAACATTGGCACCACCAGTCTGGCTGAGATAAATAGAATGATCCAGCAATGTCTCTCGGATGTAAGGTCGAATGCGCTCTTCGGCGTGTACTACTTCTTCCAGGATGTCCATAGGTTCGAACCTTTCACCGTGACGGCATTTAAAACCTTGAGCTGAGAAGCCGATTGGCAGATCAAGTCCTTCGTTCCGTGATCAACTCATGCGATCTGGCTAGTGGGTTTTTTCACCTTCTTTGGGTTCCATTGCCGGTTGTTGGGTTTCGTGGTTTATCTCCGAAAAGGGCATTGAGAAATTGCCTCATGATTCTCGCGGTCGCCCCCCAGATGATCCTCCCCTCGTATTCAAACCGATAACTCTGTAAGTTTCTCTTCCCGCTGGAATAGGTATCCTCTGCCCAACGATCTTCGTCCAGAAAAGCCTCGAGGGGGACCTCGATGAGCTCTTCGATCTCGTGTTCATTTATGGAAAAGGGATAGGGGTAGGTGATTTCGGCGACGATGGGGGTGATGAGGTAGCCCGAGGTGACGGTGAAGGCGTCATCCAACTTCCCCAGAATCTTCGCATTGCCGCGGTCCAGCCCGATTTCCTCGAAGGTCTCCCGTAAAGCGGTGGCCTCCATATCTTCATCCATCTCATCAACAACCCCTCCGGGAAAGGAAATCTGTCCCTTATGGTGTTTCACCCTTTCGGTCCGTTTCGTGAAGAGAACGTGGGGGCGGCCTGCTTTTTCGAAGAGGGGGACGAGCACCGCTGCCCGAGTCCACCTATCCGTTGAGACCGTTTTCCTTCTTCGTTCGGATAAAACCTTCTTTATTCTTTCCTTTAGCTCCATATCAATAATAAAGGGAACGGTTCTGCAGTATTGCCTATTCGGTCCTCCAGTAGCGGCATGAGATTTGTTCCCCTTGACGATCAATCACCGCCCGAATTGTCTTCTCAACCCTTTCAACCCGTCCCACAGAGGTCACGTTGAAGGCGTTGCTCGCCACGTCAATAATCTTCTCAATTCTTCCATATAGCTCGTCATTATTGATTACAGGTTTCAGCTCATCCTTATTCTCAAAGGGTTTTTCCATTCGGTACTCGATAATCCCTTCCGCCATTGGCTCATCGATTCCCTCATCAAGGAACATCAGGACTTCCTTGCTGGCTGTGTTAATGTTGATTTTCCCTTCTTTGGAGTAGATGGTGAGGTATTTCGAGATTTCCTCATAAACCTCATCCGTAATGCCCTTGATCATGAGGAGCTCTGAGAGGGTGTCCAAGGGGGCGTTCTTACACTCATAGGGGGGATCAAGGCTCCCATAATAGTAGTCCTCTGCCCCGTCCGGTGAGGGATCATCGTCAGGATCGATCCAGTCGATAACGGCATCGAGGATCCCTATGTCCACGTCCGCGGCGTCAAACATCCTTATTAGGATGTCATGGATCTGGTCGTTCACCTTCCCCCCCTTCACGAGCTCGTTGAGGTTGATCTTCGCGTTTTCATCCTCGATCAGCACCATGACGAACCCATCGCCAACTGGAATGGGCGGATAGGGTTTGGCCCAATCCTCGTCGAGGCTATCGGTATCGGTGGTCTCCACATCGTACTTGAGGTAGGAGATGGCGATATTCACCCCGGATTTGGCTAAGTAGCCTGCCTGGAGGTCATTTCTAAAATTCCCCGCGATTCTCAGATCCACCTGGGTCGAATAGTTCACCTCGACAATAAGGGTGACCAAAATGGCCGTAATCAACAGGGTTAAGATGAGGGCAACCCCCTCCTCCCTTTTTCGCAAAAGGTCGATCATAACTGTTCCCCAGCTATGGGAACCGTGAAAATATTGGAAAATGTGATTCGCTTTTGCCTCGGATCCCTCATGATAAGCACGGCCTCAATGGCTTTCGGCAACCCCTCCTTTATCTGCGAATCCCATTCGTCAACCCATTCGTCGCCATCATAGTATCTGAAGTTGAGGCCATCAACTCCTTCGGCCAGCTCCAGGGGCCTTCCTCCCTCCTCGAGGGTTCCATCCACGTTCCAATCCTCCCTCCTGAAGAGGAAGCCGGTCTCCTCGTCCTTCTCCAGGTAATATCCGATCTCGCACAGCTCGGATCCCCTGCTATCCTTCCCCCATCGAATATGGGAGAGGGTGGTGAAATGCAGCGAATCAGCGGGGAGATCGTACTCATCCCTATCCTCTCCCAAGAGGCCAGTATTGCGGTTTTCAGTTGAATAGTAGATGCTCGCGATCTCCTCCGACATGCGGTTCAATACGATCCGTGCCTGAGCATACGCATCTCCCTGGTTCTCCATTGCGGTAAAGGCCTTCATGCTGGAATTGAAGGTGTTATAGACAATGGTCAGGATCACCGCGAGAATGCCAACGGAGATCACGACCTCCAAAAGGGTGAATCCAGCCGGTCGCCACGATTGGGGATATTTCAGCGGGAACCTCTGGGGGCTTCCCCGCTTGAGGGGCAAAGAATCCATCTCTATTCTATTTTGGTATTTGTTATATAGGAAACCACGTCGACCTTTCTCTCCCGGATTCCATCCTGCCATACGATGGAAAGGTCAACCCTCCTCGCTTCCTCAAATGGAGTCATGGATACTGCTTTCTTCCAGGTAAATCCGGGGAACTGCTCCTCAAAATCGCCTTCCTCCTCGCCCAATTCCGGAAAGCCCATCGCTTCAATTTCGCCCATCTTTTGACGAGCAAGGATGGTGGCAACGGTCATGTCCCTGGAGAGGGTGTAGAGCCGAATACTCTGATTTTGGGCCCGGAGGCATGAAATCAAAACGATGGCAATGATCAACAGGGAGATTAATACCTCCAGGAGGGTAAAACCCTCGGGGCCGCTTCCCTTACTTCTTCTCCGCAAATTCCACGTACCGGTCATAGATTCTGACCTTTCCCGTAAGGGGCATGATCAAAAGGGAGTAATGCCTCCCCCTTTCGTCAGCCAAATGGATGATGGTCTCCTCTACCCAACCCTGGGGGAAGAATTGGGTGAAGGTCTCCCCGTCGTAGACCTTTCCCCGGCCTTGGGTCACGATATCCTCGAAATAGATTCTGCCGGGAAGCCTCACCCTCGAAGAGAGCACGGAAGGGTCCTCCTTGAACTCCTTCCCCTCATCCAAGGAGCTTACCCAGTACTCCTCCTTTTTTAGGTCATAATGGAGGCGATAGTACGTGTGGCGAATGGCAGCTTCGTCGAAAAGGTATTTGATGGTACTTGCCAACCGGCGTGAGCTACTTTTGATATGGTATTCGGTGAGGTCTCGGAATGTAGGGGTTAAAAATGCCAAAAGCACTGCCAGCACGAGAAGGACCGCGGAGAGCTCGATGAGGGTAACACCGCTCTCAGTAGCATCACCGCTATGGCCATCTCTCTTCTCCGCCATCGTGCCAACAATCAATCGAGATTCCAATTCTCTACGTCAGCATCCTTTCCCTCTCCGCCTTCAACGCCGTCTGCCCCATAGGATACGAGGTCGAACTCCTTGTGCACCCCCGGAGAGAGGTAGACATAAGGATTTCCCCAGGGGTCTTTTGGAACCTTATCCAGATATCCCTCCTATTTCCAATTCCTGGGGATCACGCCGGTGGTGGTCTTCATTACCAAGGCCTCCAGGCCCTGTTCCGTTGACGGGTAGACACCATTGTCCAATCGATAGAGATTGAGGGCTGTCTCTATGGCCTTGATATCCATAACGGCTTTGGTACGCCTGGCCTCCTCCGGGCGTTTCATGATTTTGGGAACGATGATAGAGGCTAATATGCCCAATATCACCACCACAACCAAAATCTCGATCAAGGTGAAACCCTCCTGTGTTCTTGCTATCCTCGGCCTCATACGCACCCTCCCATGGTCATCTGACTATTTGGTTCATCTCGAACATAGGTAAGAGAATAGCCAATACGATGAAGAGGACGACTCCCCCCAGAAGCAGAATAACAATGGGGCCGAGCAGGGAGGTCATCCTCGAGATCGTTGTTTCGACCTCGTTGTCGTATGCTTCCGAGACCCTGAAGAGCATCTGTTCCAGCTCGCCCGTCTTTTCCCCCACGGCGACCATATGGGTAACCATTGATGGAAAGACGTTGCTCCTCCTGAGTGGTTCGGCAATGGCCTCTCCCTCTCGAATGCCTTCCTTGGCGGATTCGATGGCTTCCGAGATGATGGCGTTGTTCACAACGGCCCTTGCGATATCCATGGATCGAAGCAGGGGAATGCCGCTGTTGAGGAGAATCGCTAATGTCCTCGCAAAACGAGTTGTCACGATTATCCTCAGCAATCTTCCCGTGATGGGGATCCTCAGGATCATCCGGTCGTAGCTTCGACGACCGCTTTCCGTGATGAAATACTGCCTGAACGCAAGGAAAATGCCCCCGATAACTAGCAAGAGGAGCCACCAATAATCCCTCAGGAAATCGGTCACCGAGATGAGGATCATGGTTGGAATGGGAAGGGCTTGCTGAAGATCATCAAATATCCTCACGACCTTGGGAACGACATAGATTAGGAGAAATGAGAGGATTGCGATACCGACGATGACTAAGATAAGGGGGTAGCTCAGGGTGGAGAGTACTTTATTTCTCAGCATTACCTGGCTTTCCGTGAAATCTGCTAATCTCTTGAGGACGATGTCCAGTGCACCACTGGATTCGCCTGCGTTGATCATGTTGACGTACAGTTCCGAAAACACCTTTGGGAATCGGCTCATGGCATCCGTAAGGGAGCTGCCCTCGTTTACGCTCTCGCGGACTTGGGTGATTACCTTTTTGAGCCGGAGATTATCCGTCTGGTCGATAAGGGCGTTTAACGCGTCCACGATGGGGAGGCCTGCCCCCACCAGGGTGGCCATCTGGCGAGTCATTATGGAGATATCCTGAACTCTTATGCGGGTAAACAGCTCCCCGATGGATACTCCCCGGGCCACCGACTTCTGCGTATGCCTATCCATCGTTATCTCGGTTGGGAATATCCCCGACCTTCTCAGCTTCGCCCTGGCCAGCCTGGGGCTATCGGCGTCAATGATACCCTTGGCTGCTCTCCCGGCTCCATCGAGGCCCTTGTATTCATAGACGGCCACTTGTTCTTCCTTCCTACTGCGCGGCGACATCGTCCTGGGTAACCCGGACCACCTCTTCAATAGTGGTTATTCCCCTGAGGACTTTCCTCGCCCCGTCCTGACGGAGGGTTAGCATTCCCCCGCTGATCGCTGTTTTTTTGATGGTATTGGCATCGTAATCTTTCAAAACGAGAGAGCGGATATCATCGTCCAGGGCCAGGAGCTCGAAGATTCCCGTTCTTCCGCGGTACCCCGTCCCGAGACAATTTTGGCAGCCAATGGCTCGGTAGATAGGCTTCGTACCCGCCATCCTGGAATCAATGCCGATCTCCCCAAGTTCCTCTTCACTGGGGGAGTAGCGCTGGCGGCAGTCCGGGCACACGATTCTGACGAGCCTTTGAGCCATTATGGCGAGGAGCGATGATGAGACCAGAAAGGGCTCGATTCCCATGTCGATGAGCCTCGTAACAGCGCCCGCCGAATCATTGGTATGCAGGGTGCTGAAGACCAGGTGTCCCGTTAAGGAGGCCTGTATCGCTATCTCCGCGGTCTCCAGGTCCCTCACCTCCCCAACCATGATCACGTCGGGGTCCTGACGGAGGATAGATCGTAACCCGTTGGCGAAGGTGAGGTCAATCTTGGGGTTAACTTGGATTTGGCCGATTCCCTTTATCTGATATTCGATGGGGTCCTCCACGGTGATAATGTTCTTATCGGGGGAATTGATCTTCGTGAGGGCGCCATAGAGCGTTGTCGTCTTGCCGCTCCCGGTCGGCCCCGTGAGGAGGATGATACCATGTGGTCGATGGATCAACCGATTGAAGCTCTTCAGCTTGTCAGGGGCAAACCCGATATCCTCCAGCTTCAAGAGGACGCTCGTTTTGTCCAAAAGCCTCATGACGATACGTTCTCCATGGGCAGTTGGGATGACGGAAACCCGGATATCGATGTCCTTCCCAGCAATGGTGACCCGAATTCGACCGTCCTGGGGGAGTCGCTTTTCGGCAATATTGAGGCCCGCCATGATCTTTACCCTGGAGGTGATGCTCGGTTGGATCCGCTTGGGAGGGGTCAGCACGTTATAGAGAATTCCGTCGACGCGGTATCGGACTATCAGATCCCTCTCGAATGGCTCGATGTGAACATCGCTTGCCCTCTGCTTGACGGCCTGATAGAGGATCGAGTTCACCAAGCGAATCACTGGGGCTTCATCGGACGCTTCGAGGAGATCGGTGGGCTCCTCCAGAGCACTGGTAATGATATCGAGGCTCGCCTCGTCGAAGTCCTCGATGATTTGTTGGGCCGTGTTGGAATCCCGATCATATACTTGATTAATGGAATCGATGATAGCCCCTGAGGGCAGAACCACGGGCCTAACTTCCTTATTCAAGAGGATCCTGACGTCGTCCAAGGGGTAGATGTCGAGGGGATTTGAAATGGCCACCATAACCCCATTCCCATCATGTTTGATGGGCAAGATTCTGTGTCTCTTTGCGAATTGGATGGGAATGGCCGAGCAGAGTTCCGGATCCACGTCTTCAACCGTCACTTTTCTCAGAAAGGGGAATCCCATTTGGAGGCTCAGGGCATACAAGACCTGGGGTTCCCTGACATACCCCAGCTTCACCAGGACATCCCCGAGCCTTCCCCCCTTTTCCTGTTGGACGCTCAGTCCCTCCTCCAGCTGCTCGGGCTCTAAGGCCGAAACCTTGAGGAGGATTTCCCCCAGTGGCCTGTCCTTCAACTCCTGCGCCTCGGCCTCCGATAGCATAGGCCACGTTTCCCCGCCATCCTCCCTACCCTCCGGCGGGGCAATTCCCTCTTCCGAACTCAACGAGGGCGATTCCCATTCATCGGCTTCGAGGGCTGGCTCCGGGTCATGGACAAATGGCACCTCAAACCGGCCTTCTTCTGCCGGTCCCGGACCGGACTCGGAAGATGGCACCTCCAACCCGCCTTCTTCGGCTGGCCTCGGGCCGGACTGGGGAGATCCCTCGATGAGCCGCCGAATCAGTTTCTTAACTCGCTTGTTCGATCCCTTGGGAAAAGGGGGTCCTCCGGTTGTCTCACTCAATTTGCATAATCCCCCTGGCCAATTGATGGTAATCGT
>CAYFXP010000456.1:0-7683 GCA_964346935.1 uncultured Syntrophobacterales bacterium | reverse complement strand
CGGTGCCCCTCGTGGCTGATGTTCACTTCGACCATCGATTGGCCATCAAGGCCATTGAAAGAGGAGCGGATGCGATAAGGATTAACCCCGGCACTATCGGGGGGCAGGGGAAATTAGGGAATATCGTGGCAAAGGCGAAGGATCGGGGCATCCCCATCCGCATCGGGATCAATTCCGGCTCGCTGGAGCGGGATCTTCTGCGCAAATATGGAAGGGCAACCCCAGAGGCCATGGTGGAAAGCGCCGTTCGTTCCATCCGTCTCATGGAGGACTTGGATTTTCACGAAATAAAGGTCTCTTTGAAAGCATCGGATGTCATGACGACCATCGAGGCGTACAGGCTCATCTCCCGGGAAGTCGATTATCCCCTCCATCTCGGGGTGACGGAGGCAGGACCACTTGTCCCGGGCACCATCAAATCCTCCATCGCCATCGGCCTCCTCCTCTCCGAGGGCATCGGGGACACCATCAGGGTTTCGCTCACAGGGGATCCCGTTGAGGAAGTGCGGGTCGGCTACGGGATATTGGGAGCCCTGGGCCTTCGCCAGAGGGGAGCGGATATTATCTCGTGCCCTACCTGCGGAAGGTGTGAGATCGACCTGATTCCCATGGCCGATGAGGTGGAAAGGAGATTGAGGTACCTGACCCAACCCATTCGGGTCGCCGTTATGGGCTGTGAGGTAAATGGTCCTGGAGAGGCGCGCGAAGCCGACGTTGGAATTGCCGGTGGAAGAAATGGTGGATTGCTCTTTCGCGGGGGAACCGTCCTGAGGAGATATTCCCGAGGGGAACTCGTTCAGGCTCTCATTGAGGAAATCGAGAAGATGATGAAGAAACGGTAGTATAGTGCAGCGTCTATGGATTTCCCCCTTCCCCCGGAACCTCCGTCTTTCCCCTGAGTTCCTTCCACGTATAGTGAATGCGCTGAATAACGGTAATATGGGTTAAAACGGCCAGAATCCAGAGAATAGGCACCATCAGGTTGAAGAGCGCTCCCAACGCCAGGAACACAATTCTCTCCGCCCTCTCCATGAGGCCGACGTTACATTTCTCGATCACTCCTTCCGCCCTGGCCCGGGCATAGGGCACCAGGGCGGTGCCGATGAGGACGACCGAGGTCAAGAGGACCATACCGGTCCAACCCCGGCGCGCGAAGAAGACGAGAACCCCCAAAAGCACAATCAGATCGGAATATCGATCCATCATTGAGTCGAAGAAGGCGCCAAAGGGGGTTGCCCTCCCCTGGTTCCTGGCCATCGCTCCGTCCAATAGATCACAGAGGCCCGCCCCCAGGATAGCAAAGCCTCCCCATCTCAAATATCCAATAGCAAGGAGGAAACCCGCACCAACATTGAGGATAAAGCCAGAGAAGGTGAGAAGGTTCGGGTTAACATTCTTCCCCAGCAGGTGTTTGGCCACCGTGTAAACATAGGGGTCAAGTCTACGGCCGATTTTAGAGCTGATCATGGCTTTTTTGACCGATAGCGTTTTCGCACATACCCGTCTCTTACTCCACACGAGCATCGAATAGTATAGGAGTATTTCGCGAAATGTCAAAATAAAATGCACCGGACCTGGCCGAGCATTCCCATATTCCTCCTCACTGCTTGCTGCCTACTGCTTACTCCCTACTCCCTGCTCTCAACCTCAGCCTCAACCTGAACCTCAACCTCTCACCTTTGTCATTTGGCATTTGAACTTTGTCATTTGACATTTCGCCTTCCGCCTCCAACTTCAGGCATTACCTGGCCCACACCACCACCTTCTTACTGCTTACTGCATACTCCTTATTGCCTACTCCCTACTGTAAGCCTCACCCTGAACTTTCCCCCTGTTCTCTTTCCCTTGACCCTCCCTCCCCTCCTGTGATATCCCTTTCACTCAGGAGGACTTCACATGATTATGGCTTACCAACAGGAGAATGAAACAGCCCTCCGTGCGGTGGCTACCGCGTCGCATCTTTTAAAGGGCATTCAAAACGATCTCAAGCGGTCCATTCAGAAGAAGGATAAAACTCCTGTAACCGTTGCTGATTATGGTTCCCAGGCAGTCATCTGCAAAATTATAAATGACGCGTTTCCCGAGGATCCCATTGTCGCTGAGGAAGATTCAAAGGAGCTATCGAAGCCAGAGCATGCCGAAATCCTCTCCCGGGTTACGCATTACGTCAGCGCATCGACCCCCCGTGTCTCCCCAACGGAGGTCCGTCAGTGGATCGACTTGGGCTCAGGCCCCGTCTCACGTCGATACTGGACCCTGGACCCCATCGATGGAACCAAGGGATTTCTGAGGGGCGATCAATATGCCATTGCCTTGGCGCTTATAGAAGACGGCACTGTGAGGGTTGGAACCTTGGCTTGTCCCAATATCACCCTCGATACTCACGGAGGGCACAGGGGCCAAGGAGGGTTATTCGCCGCCGTAAGAGGCCAAGGAGCAACCCAGCTCGATATCGGTGGAGGTTCGGGTAACGAAATTCGGGTATCCAACATCAATTCACCTCCCGAAGCACTCCTTACCGAGAGCCTGGAGCCCGCCCACTCCGATCAGCAGTTGAATCTCAAGCTTGCTCGGAAACTCGGTATCCGCCGTCCCCCCCTAAGGATGGATAGCCAGGCGAAGTACGCCATTTTGGCGAGGGGAGAAGCCTCAATCTATATAAGGATTCCCTCGCCTCAAACTCCCGATTATCGGGAGAAAATCTGGGACCACGCTGCTGGATCAATTCTCGTTGAGGAAGCGGGCGGCAGGGTTAGCGATGCCCTGGGTCGAGAATTGGATTTCAGATCGGGGAAGAGACTGGAAAAGAATTACGGCATCATCGTCACCAATGGAAAGCTCCACGAGAAGGTGGTTAATGCATTAGGTCCCTTTCTCCCATGAGGCGAGATACTTCTGCTGTTCCTCGGTCAGCTGATCGATCCGGACCCCCATTGCCTCCAACTTCATCTTGGCAACAGCCCTATCGATCTCCACGGGTACCCGATAAACCCTCCTCTCCAACGTATGGCCACGGGAAGCCAAATATTCCACAACAAGGGCCTGATTGGAAAAACTCATGTCCATCACACTCGATGGATGGCCCTCCGCGGAAGCCAAATTTATCAGCCTTCCTTCCGCCAAGACGTAAATACGTCGGCCTCCCTCCAAACCGTGCTCCTCAACGTGCTCTCGTACTCTCCTCTTGGAAACGGTGATCTCCTCCAACCCTTCCAGATCCAGTTCCACGTTAAAGTGCCCCGAATTGGCCACAATGGCCCCGTCCTTCATCAGGCGAAAATGATCCCTCCCGATCACCTTCACGTCCCCGGAAACCGTACAGAAAATATCTCCCACCTCCGCAGCCTCCGCGACAGGCATCACCTGATACCCATCCATCACCGCCTCCAACGCCCTCAGGGGATCCACTTCCGTCACTACAACGTGAGCGCCCATCCCCCTGGCCCTCATGGCCAATCCTTTCCCACACCACCCATACCCGCAGACCACGAAGACGCTGCCCGCAATGAGCCGATTGGTGGCCCGAATAATCCCATCAACGGTAGATTGACCCGTCCCATACCGATTATCGAAAAAATGCTTCGAATCCGCATCGTTGACTGCGACAATGGGAAACTGTAAAACCCCGCTCGCCTCCATGCTCCGGAGGCGAATTACACCCGTGGTCGTCTCCTCGGTACCCCCAATAACCCGCCCGACCATCTCCTTCCTCGCATCTGAAGTCAACCCCTGGACCCACTTTCTCACCCCCGGGTTAAGCTCACCCCACTTATCCAGGGCGATGAAATGCAGCGACGAAACCAGGTCCGCCCCGTCATCCAGGGTAATCGCGGGTCCGTGTTCCAAGGCCCTCCGTATATGTTCGTAGTAAGTCTGGTTATCCTCCCCCTTTATGGCGTATACCGGGATCTCCTCCTCCGCCACCAGATATGCGGCCACATCGTCCTGAGTACTCAGGGGATTCGAGGCGCACAGGGCTACCTCTGCGCCGCCTCCCTTTAAGGCACGCGCTAAATTGGCCGTCTCCGAGGTAATGTGGAGGCATGCCGATATCCTCACCCCCCGCAAGGGCTTCTCCCGCCCAAACCTTCCCCCCACGGCCTCCAAAACGGGCATGCTCTGCTTTGCCCATTCGACCCTGAACCTCCCCCTCTCCGCCAGACCAATATCCCTGATATCGTATTCCACTGCGCCCTCCCTCTCTGCTACAATCCCGCCGCCTTCCTTAAAACCTCAACCTGATTGAGCTTCTCCCAGGTGAAATCCGGGTCATCCCTGCCGAAGTGACCGTAACAGGCCGTTTTCTTGAAAATGGGGCGAAGCAGATCCAGATACCCGATGATCTTGGACGGTCGCAAATCGAAAAGCTCCATGATGATTTCGGCAATTTGATCCGATGGGATCCTGCCCGTCCCCCCCGTGTTGATCATCCCGGAAACGGGTTGGGCAATGCCTATAGAGTAGGCCAGCTGAATCTCGCATTTATCGGCAAGCCCAGCAGCAACGACGTTTTTCGCGATGTGCCTGGCCATATACGATGCGCTCCGATCGACCTTGGAGGGATCCTTTCCCGAAAAACATCCACCTCCATGGCTTCCTTGACCACCGTAGCTGTCAACGATGATCTTCCTTCCCGTCAAGCCACAATCCCCCATGGGACCCCCCACCACGAAACGGCCGGTGGCATTGATGAAATACTTGGTTCCTTTGTCCCTCAGATGCTCGGGGATCACTCGATTGATCACCTCCTCCATAATTCCCTCCTCCAGCGCCGTCTTGCTGACCTCGGGTTTATGTTGAGCAGCGATCACCACCGCATCCACCCTTGTGGGCTTGCCATTGACGTACTGAACGGTCACCTGGGACTTGCCATCGGGACGGAGAAAATCAAGGGTTCCATCCCTTCTCGCCTCTGCCAGCCTCCTGGTCAGCTTATGGGCAAAAACAATGGGCATGGGCATCAACTCCTCAGTCTCGTTACATGCATAGCCGAACATCAATCCCTGATCTCCCGCACCCTGCTCATGTTCGTCAGTCTCATTAACGCCCATGGCGATATCCGGCGATTGATTATCAATGGAGGTAATTACCGCACAGGTCTCCCAGTCGAATCCCATGGAAGAGTCGTTATAGCCGATCTCCTTAATGGTCTCCCTGACAATACCGGGTATATCCACGTAACAACTCGTTGTGATCTCGCCCGCCACAATTGCCATGCCCGTCGTTACCATGGTCTCACAGGCCACCCTCCCCTTCGGATCCTGCTCAATGATGCCATCCAAAACGGCATCGGAAATCTGGTCAGCTACCTTATCGGGATGTCCCTCCGTTACCGACTCCGAGGTGAATAGGTATTCCGTCATTGCCATAGATCGAGCCTCCTTCTGGTCGTGAGTTATTCCGCCTCGGTCAAACGATAACCGAGGGTAAAATCGTCGGGGAAGCGCTCGGCCATCTTCGCCTTCACGAAGTCCTCAATTTCGGCGCTTGTAGATAGCCGAGATACCTCTTCCAAGAGCTGTTTGGCCTCCGCATAGCTCGAACTCCGCAAGATCTTCTTCACCCGGGGGATATAGAAGGGGGTCATGCTCAATTCATCGAGGCCCAGCCCCAAAAGGATGAGAAGATACGCGGGATCGGCGGCCATTTCGCCACAGATAGCCACTTCAATGCCAGCCCGGTGTCCAGCCTCCACAATACCCCTAATCATCCTCAGAATCGCCGGGTGCAGCGGTTCGTAGAGATAAGAGACGTGTTCATTGATCCTATCGATGGCCAGGGCATACTGAATCAGGTCATTGGTTCCGATGCTGAAAAAATCGACTTCATGGGCCAGGGCATCGGCAATTATGGAAGCCGAGGGGATTTCAATCATTGCCCCAACTTCAATGTCCTCATTGAAGGGAATCCCTTCTGCGCCCAATTCCTCCTTGGCCTCCTCCAAGATCGCTTTCGCCGTCCTGATCTCGGCAATCCCTGAGATCAAGGGAAAGAGGACCTTCAGCTTCCCGAAGGCGCTGGCCCTCAACATTCCCCTAAGCTGGACCTTGAAGAGCTGTGGTTCTTTCAGGCTGAACCGGATGGCCCTCAACCCGAGGGCGGGGTTCACCTCATGATCATACCCATATCTCGAGAGGAATTTGTCCCCCCCGACATCCAGGGTTCGGATGACCACCGATCCGGGGGATATCCCCTCAACGATGCCCTTGTAGACCTGGAATTGCTCTTCTTCCGAGGGAGGATCCTCCCGATTCAAAAAGAGGATTTCCGTCCGATAGAGCCCAATCCCCTCCGCCCCGTGGCTAATAGCCAAGGGGAGCTCCTCTACCAACTCGATGTTCGCCCCCATTTTGATCCGATATCCATCGCGGGTCTCTGCAGGCAGGGCCGCATACTTGAGCACCTCCCTCTCGAGTAATCTGATCCGTTTCTGTCTGTTACTATATTCCTCGGAAGTCTCCTCATCGGGGTTGATGATCACCGTTCCCGCGTAACCGTCAATGATCAGGAGATCCCCTCCGTTGATCAAGGAGGTGGCTGTCTCCAATCCCACAATAGCGGGAATACCCAGGGACCTGGAAAGGATAGCGGTGTGGGAGACCCCGCCACCGATGTCAGTGATAAAACCGGCCACCTGGTTTAGGTTCATCTGGATGGTATCCGCAGGCGATAGATCGTGGGCTACCACGATGACATTCCCCCTGATCCTGGCCAAATCATCGTAACCCTTTCCCGCCAAATTCCGGAAGATCCTCTGAGCCACATAATTGACGTCATTTTTCCTCTCCCTCAGGTACTCATCCTCGATGGTATCGAAGGCGGCGCTCAGCTTTCCAATGATGATATCCAGGGCCCATTCGGCATTGATCCTCCGGGTCTTAATTACCTCTATGGTGTCCTGGATCAGCATCTTATCCTCCAAGATCATCAGATGAACGTCCAGGATAAAGAAGTGCCTTCTCACCTCCTCCGCCAAAATCTTCTCCTTAATCTCCCGGAGTTGGTCCTTTGACCTCTCAATGGCCCGTTTAAATCGTTTGATCTCCGAGGCTGTCTGACGAGCTTCGATCGCCTTATGGGGTATGCTCACCCTCCCCCGATGCACTAAAAGGGCCCTTCCCATGACGATCCCGGAACTTGCCGCAATTCCCTTCAGCATGTGTATAGAGCCTTGCTCCATGGCTAATCTTCCCCGAACTTCTGCTCAAAAAGCTCTCCCAAAGCGTTTAGGGCCTCACGAGCATCGGGCCCCTGAGCTTTAAGGGTTACCGTGGAATCCTTTGCCGCTGCCAACATCATAACCCCCATGATGCTCTTGGCGTTCACCTCCAGGCCGTCCTTCTCGATCTTGATGTCGCTCGCGAACTGATTTGCCGCTTTAACCAGCAGCGCGGCCGCCCTCGCGTGGAGGCCCAACTTATTCATTATAACGAAACTCCTCACCTCGGTTTCCATGGTCTGAATGGGTCCCCTCACGGGAAATGAAGCCAAGGGGAGATACACGATCCCATCAAAACAAAAAATTATACCACAAAATCAGTTTCTTACCCCCCATTCCATGTTCTTGACATTTGGCATTGATTCTCGTCTCCGTGCTCGTGGTCTCGAAGTGTTACGAGGTATCGGAAAAACTCGCTCTTCGCCGCTCAAACATATTTTTTCGACGATTCAAGCGCTTAGGCC
>CAYFXP010000455.1:0-9766 GCA_964346935.1 uncultured Syntrophobacterales bacterium | reverse complement strand
GGATGAAACCATCCCCCATCATTCGCGATCAGGACCTTCTATGGTGCTTAAGGGGGATGGATATCTCTAGTTACACCATCATTATTCATGCCAAACATATCCATTTGGAAGCACATCCTCCTAATATCTAAGAGAAATCCTTAAATCCGTTCCCTTTTGCTAATTCCTGGCTAACGACTTCAAAAACAACCCTCGCTTCATAACAACATTACCATAATTGCAAGTTATCATTCTTTATTAAATTAGTCAACAAGATTTTTCTCACTTCTTGGACAGCTACCTCTCCTACCGCACTTCTTTGATCCGGACATGGGAAAAATCAGGGAACATGCCCTCAGTCCTCAACTGTCTGAGGACCGCCGCCTTCGCCCCCGTGGTCCCGAGAAACTTTACGAGGTTCCTTGCCATATCCCGGGAATATCCTTGCCGCAGAACTTACATCGTCCCTTTTCCATATTATTTGCCAGGATGAAGTAACCTCTCCTGCCAATGACCATCTTCTTGCAGTGAGGACAGTAAGCGCTCTCCCCTTTATGTCCAGGTACATTCCCTATATAGACATATTCGAGGCCTACGGAGAGTCCCAGCTCCCTGGCATTCTCCAGCGTCTCAATCGGGGTAGGGGTGAGATTGCGCACCTTATACATGTGGGTAAAAGCGGCTGAAATGAATGGGGACATCGGGACCAACCTCCCTCTTGACCCAGAGGCACATCTGCCTCACCACTAGCATATCGTCGTTCTTTGGGGGAACTGTGAGATTAACGAGCTCCATGTGAATCAATTTGCGCCTCAACGTCTTAATGGTACGCAGGACAGGCCCTAGCTCCCCTTCGGTCATCTCCTGATAGTAATCCTCGGTGAAGCCCTTCAGGTCGATACAGGCGGCACCCAAATATTTGCCCAGATCGTCCAAGGCCTCGGGATTGATGTAGCCATTGGAGTGATAGATGCTCAGGATTCCCTTCCTCTTGGCAAGTACCGTGACATCGTACTTATACTCGAAGAAGACTGTGGGCTCAACATAGGTGGAGCAATGGTTGGGCACTCGGACTCATAGGCTATATCCAGGACCTCGTCTGGGTGGAGCCGGAAATTGAAGGTCTTCTCCGGCACCGTCTGGGCAATTTCCCAATTCTGGCAGAACTTACAATCGAAGTTGCACCCCGCGGTGGCAATGGAAAAGGAGCGGGTCCCTGGGAGGACGTGGAAGAAGGGTTTCTTCTCGATGGTGTCTATGTGTACCGCACATGGATTCCCGTAGCCGAGGCTGTAGAGCTCTCCCTGCCTGTTCTCCCTCACCTTGCAGTAGCCTCTCCCTCCTGGGGAAATCTCGCACTCCCGTGGACAGAGGGAGCACTGTACCTCTTTTCCGCGAGGGGATGAAAATAAGGAGAGATCCTCCCGCCCACCCAGCCCCATTCACCCTCCAACCTTCCCTTTTCGGAAGCGTGCACCTCTCTGCTGAGTAGGGGGAAAGAGGAAAGGGCGAGGCAAAAAAGACCCTTACCACAGCTTGCTAGAAACTCCCTCCTGGAAAACCCTCTTGCTCCCATGATTTCCCTCGATTTACAGGATGATTCTTGACAGGGTTACAATTCCTTATATAGCCCGCTACCTTTGATAATCACATTTTCTCCCCGTCATACGTAAAACTGCTTTGTGTCGATAACCTCATAGGTCAACATTAGAATTCTCTCCTGAATTAGTCAGGCAAGATCAGTCTCCTGAAGAATTTCTCCAGGATTCATTTTCGATGCACGCCATGATGGAACCATGCTGCTCAATATACTGAGCACAACAGCCATGAGAACAGCCAAGGGAATCAATGATAAGCTCGGGTAAACATGGATGTGAAGAAATTTGGGGGCGAACGAGAAAGCCACCAGGGTTCCAATGCCATAGCCCAAAAGCCCCCCGACCAGAGCCAGAAAAACGGCTTTCATCACGAAGATGATTAAAATGTTCCTCGTCGTTGCACCTAAGGCCATGAGAATCCCGATCTCCCTCCTGCGCTCGTGCGCATTGTGAAACATCTCATTTCCAATACTGATCCAACCGAGAACAAGGATAACCGCGAGCACCATCAAGGCATATCTACGGATAGAATCCGTAATCTCGATCTGCTTTTTAGCCATCCTGCGCTGTGTAACCACCCTAGTGTTGCCCAATATGCCCTCGATCTCCGAAGCTACCTTCTCGAGAACCCTATTGCCTGTGTACAGGATCCGGATCTCGCTAAGAGAAAAAGGCCTTTGGAGCCATTTCTGCAACGAACGTAGATGAACGTAGATCCTAAGATCGTCAATCGTTCCTTGCTGAGGGAGAATGCCAAGTACCTTTATCTCACGCCCTGATACCCTCATCGTGGGGTCGCCCTCCCTCGCTAAAATCCCTTTCAGCTCCGCACCGAGAACCCCGCCATGAGAATCGGGCATCAGCAATGTTATGACCTTCCAAGGGTCTTCATTCCCGACCTCTTTCGGCTTTGGCCGAAGCATTTTACCCGGCAGGATTCCCGTTAGGACAGCGCGGACCCCACTTATCTCTACAGGTACGGTGAGGCGGGGGTCGATTCCCTCAATGCCTTCCATTCCGGCCTCAAACAGCCTGAAGTAATGGCTTTCGGGCATATCCTCAAGACCCAGGCGTCCAGGGTCAGCGGAGTAATATGCCAGTAAGTCGAGCTCTGCCGGGATCACGGTCATATTTGCACCCAGGTCTTTCATATATGCATGGATTTCTTTTCGTGACGAAGAACTGAGCGATTGAATGACTACGATGAGGCCCGTAGCCAAAATAAGAGCGAGGATGGAGACAAACAAACGCCATCGTCTGATCCATGCCTCCTTAAGGACGAGCCTCCACAGATTCACAGGGATTCCTCCCCATATCACAGGACTTATTTGCAGGTGGTGCCGCCGGGGCCGCTGCCTGAACCGCCGCATCCGCTGCGAGCGGCCAGGACCTTCTGAAAAGCCATGAAAAGGTCTTTTCTCGATACGGGCCCCTCGAAGCGACTGCCTATGCGCCCGGATTGAGAAACCACATACGTAAGGCTCTGTTTTTGACTTTTGTCGACCTTGAGAATCTCCAACAGGGATTTCTCTTCTCCATTCGTCGGATCAACATGAACGATCCGGACTGAGTTTCGAAGGATTTCGCCTACCCCTGAAACGGTCTTCTGAACACTCGATGCATTTTTCCAATCCCCAGCCATTACGGTGAGAAAAAGAACCCTCCTATCCTGAAGCCCTCTCAGGATGTCCGCCATGGCAGGAGCGACAAATGCGCTTTCCAGGCGTTCAATGGTAATGTTTTTCTTGAATTCGCGCACCACAACACCGTTGGGGGCCATAACGAGAATGCTTGGAGTAGAGAAAATCCTGAACTCCCCTCGAATCCCTTCATTCTCTTTTTTATTGATGTCTACCTGCGATATTTTTACCCTGTCACCCCAGATCTCTGATCCTTCCCTCAAAACATCCTTCGCCTCGTCACATTCTCCACATCCCTCCTGGTAGAAGAACAGAATTGCATAACGGTTATGAAGCCTTGCCTCCATGAATTCCTTCTTTACGGGATGCATAGGACCCGCGAAGGCGAGGACAAGCTCGATCCCTCTCTTCCCCTCATCAAGCAGCCTTTTCAATTTAGTCAAGAAAGTTGGCCTTACCGAACAATCTGCATCTTCCTTTTCACAATAGGCCAAGGTTAATCCGCACTCGCACGTACAATCCAACACGGCTTTCATCCTCGCCAATTCGGGGGCATTCTCATTAGTGGATTGCAGGCTTTTCGCCTTAATGCTGTTGGCAAAGATACATGCAGAGAACGAGGCAAACAAAAGTAAGGCGATGATCTTAGAAATGCTTCGAGACATGACGTTCCTCCTTCCGATCAGGGCGAAGCTCATTGACTTCGCCGTTTATGATTTGAAATCTGCGGTTACTTTCAGCGGCGTTCTGGTGATCATGGGTCACCATAACCACCGTTATCCCATTTCTTGTAAATTGTTTGAAATAACCGATGACCTCCCTGCTTAATTCCGGATCCAGATTCCCGGTCGGCTCATCTGCCAGGATAATGGATGGATTGTTGGCAAGGGTTCTGGCCAAGGCCACACGCTGGCGTTCTCCTACGCTCAGTTGCGCGGGTCGATGCTTCATCCGGTGGGAGAGGCCCACACGATCCAGGAGTTTACGCGCTTTCCGATTTTGCTCCGCCCGCGGAATTCCCGCAAGACACATCGGCATTTCCACATTTTCTAAGGCGGTCAAATAGGGAATCAAATTGAAGGTTTGAAACATGAATCCCAGGGTAAACAACCGGATCCTTGCCCTTTCCATGGGATCCACCTCATAGAGGGAGGTCCGATTGATCCGCACTGCTCCAAAGGTGGGCTCAACAAGCCCGCCAACGGTCAACAAAAAGGTGGATTTTCCGCTTCCGCTTGGGCCGATCACGGAGACAAACTCGCCCTGGCTTATGGAGAGGCTCACTTCATTCAGGGCAATGATTTGTTCTCCATTTTGGTTAAAGACCTTGCTCACATTCTCTATCTCGATCATGATCATTCCTCCATCAAGAGAATGGCCGGATCGCTTTTGGTAGCACGAAGGGACGGGACCCATGAGAAGATCACTGTCAAAACCACTGTTCCCAAGAGCGCCCAGATGAGCATTCCCGCCCTGGGTTCAATGGTTAAGTCTAATAGCTCTGGACCTATCCATGCGGCAGCTAGCGTCCCGATGAAAAAGCCCGAAAGTCCCCCCAAGAATCCTAAGACAACCGCTTTCTTGATAAACATCAGAAAAATGAACCTCGAGGTGGCTCCCATGGCCATCAAAATACCGATCTCTCGATACCTCTCTAGCACGTTGGAAGCCATGGTATTGCTGACCAGCCCCCATCCCACGATCAGAACCACAAACAGAATAACGAGGGTAAATCTTTCCATAAGGCGCACCGTGCCTGCCTGTGTCTCGACGATTTGGGTGATTGTTTGTGTCTTGACCCCGGGGAGCAATTTCGTGATGTTTCCTGCAAGCAAGACCATGTCCTGCTTGCAACCGCACCCGATGAGCTCGATGGCATTGATAACCCTTCCTTTCCCCAGAATTTCCTGTGCCCGATGGAGATGGATAAAGACCCGGAGGTCATCCACTGAGCCAGTCTCATACAGGACGTTGACGACCTCGAATTCATATGGGCCGATCCTCAGCCTATCACCTTCCCCTCTCCCAAGCACTCGAGACGATTCATTCCCGAGAAAGGCTTCGTTTTTTCCGATGTTTTCCAGAGAGACACGTTCCCGACTCTTACGAGACGCTTCAAGTGACAGTTCTGGGTCCACCGAGGATACGTGATGTTGACGTAGAGGTTCACCTTCTTCCTTTTTGTGTCCCTTTTCCTCGTTGGTTTTTTTGCTCAGAAAGAGGCTGAGTCCTCCAGATCTCCACTTGGGTCTTGCCTTATGCTCCCTTTTGGGCAGGACCCCGGTTAAGATCAGTTGTTCGGCCTGAATCTCGTAAGAGGACGAAAGCTTGGGAATAACGTGGTGAATCTTTTCAGCCAGCTCGGAAGAGGTGAGCATATGAACATAGTTTTCAGGCATGACTTCATCTCCGAAGTCCGCAGTGTAATAGCCCGATATTGAGGCACGTTTGGGAAGAATTACCATATTGGCCCCCAGGGTGTGCATCTGATCCGAAATCTCCTTCCTTGCGGAGACGGTAATCGTCCGAACCGAAACAATCACCGCCGCGGACACCATGACGGCCACTAAGGCGGAAAGGAGCCCCACCTTCCTATGGAAGACCTCCTTCAGCACTATCTGCGACGACTTCATGGAAATACCCTATACGATGCTTCGGAGGGAAACTCCTACCGACAGGAACTCTCACCCGTGACGCCATAACCAGGCTGGCATGCGCTGCCTCCTGTTATCGTGGACTGACCGCAGCCGCTCCTCATGGCCAGGATCCTCTGAAAGGAATCGAAAAGCCTCCTTTCTGTCAAATCGCTCCCAATCTTCTCTATCACGAGACCCGTCGGGGCAATGACGAAGACTGGGGCTACTTTCGTGCTATCTTTGTATTTCAAAGCTGATAGGAGGGATTGCTCGGACCCGTCGTCGGGATCTAGCCAAATAGGCGTAGCTATCCCCCCTAGTTTGCGAACGGCTGACAAGATGGTTTGTTTCGCTTTTTCGAACTCCATATCCTTAGGACGTCCCACACAGAGAAAGGTTGTCATCCCCTGCTGGATGGCCAACAGGATTTCCTCCATCTTTGGTGAAACAAGCCCGCGTTTAAGCCTTTCCGAGGGCGGTTCCCCTTTGAAAAGCGCTGTAACCGAGCCATTGGGAGCAACCATGATAACAGAAGGATTCTCAATTTGATAATAATTGATAAGATCCTTCTCCTCCCTATCGGCAAGGGAAACCGGAACCAATGTTAATCTGTTTTTATGTTGATGTTGAAACTCCAAAAGGGTCTTCATATATCCTGACTCATCGGCGCCCTTTCCGTTATGCACGTAAAGGAGACTGCTATGACCTTTCAGTGCCTCACTAAACATTTTTCTTTCTCCAGTGGATATACCGAGTCCCGAATTCCGCACAAAAGCCTCTTCATATCCGTATTTTATCGCCAATCGCTTCAGCTGTTGGTACATACGGGGTCTCTGGGTACAATCCTTGTGTTTTTGCTTGCATTCAGCCAACTTATATCCACAACCGCAGGTGCATCCGCCAATTTGAACCAAGGATGGTCCCCCTATTTCCACCGTGGTCGGAAGCTTTTGTAAAAGTTTGGGTCGAAGCTGGCAGTCGGGGTCATCCCGTTCACATTCTTTTAGTGTCAGGTCGCAACCGGAATAACACCCCAGTATCTCTGCGATTTCACCAAGCCATGCCTTTTTGTCCTCATCTCGCATTGCCCCGTAGGCTATTGTGTTCCCGTCAAATGAGGGCACAACGTACAAATGAGGGGGTAAGAAAACAAATAGGCTGATGGCCACTACCAAGAGGGTTAACTTCAAATGACTTATCATGGTTCTACCTCCAAAAGTGCCCAAAGTCCTTAACCATGCTGGCACTAAATAAGAAGCTGAGCATGAAGGGCGTCGGACAATAGGCCGATAAAATTTTCCACGATCCTCGTTTCATTGGATCCCCTTCAATGTCGCCAGAATCAGGGCAAACACCCAATCCTCGTGAATTCTCTTCTGTAGATTAGACCCTTATAAGGAAACAAAATTCACATAGAAGAAGGATTCAAATGGGCCTCAAAATGAATAATGAAAGCGCAAACTGCAAAGAAGAATGAGGAAGGGTCAAATCAAGAGGGCACAGTTGACGAGGAAGACCTCTTTTTGGACCGAGGAATTGAAATTGTGAAAACACCTATTTTGTTG
This sequence comes from uncultured Syntrophobacterales bacterium, assembly GCA_964346935.1. Classification (GTDB taxonomy): domain Bacteria; phylum Desulfobacterota; class BSN033; order WVXP01. The sequence continues at coordinate 2,348 of CAYFXP010000455.1, read as the reverse complement.
GATTAAGGGTTTGCGGTTGGGAGGTCTTATCATTAGGGTTTGCAGTACGGATAACCGACGAAAGGTATCACTGAAGAAGAGGGAATTATGGGAATCTTTGGGTGTACTATTTATGGGGCCCATGCAGCACGACCGTCTGGGAAATGAGCAAGAGCACTGATTCTCGTGCGGAATGCGGGGAACGGAGGAATAGTTCCAATTTATTTCGGGGACGATTGTGATATGGTTCTTATGAGGCTTTCCCTTTTCGAAGGCGTAACAGCTCTCAGGAGTTACCCTAATTGAGAGCGCTAAAAAGAAAAGGCATAAGACCCCCGCTGCTAATATGCGAGATCTGATCACACTGCGGAAAGTCGCAATAGGACGATTATACCCTCGAAACATTATTCCCTTCGGACTAGAAAGGTTAGCGAAGCCGAGGCAAAAGTGGTAACCGATGGAGAACACACCCCTCATCCCATAAGGGATTTGAGGCGATAATCTTGTGCTGCAAATTATGACATTGTCTACTGAATTAGTCAAGAAATCTTCATAAACTCATGAGGGACTTTTTGAAAAAAGAGGTGAGATGTGGACATCTCGCCTCTTCCCTTCATCCTTTAAGGGCCCTTGACTACTTTTTCCCAAGGGTGTGTACACCTTTGGCATACTTCAATGCCCACTGCTTCGTCTCCGCGGGATGGCAGTACAGGCATGAATATTCCAGGGTAAGGTATCCCTTGGCAAACTTGCCATCGTCGGTGAACATCTTGGCATTCGGATCGATGGTTATCTTGAAGGTGTGGCTCTTGATATCCCCTTCATACTTTCCATAGGCCACGGCGCTTTTAGCGGCTGGGGGCATGTGGCAGCCCTCACACTTCACCCTCCGTCGGGAATGGTGGCTACCGTCGAAGGCCTTCGCCACCTTGCCGTGGCACTTATTGCAGGGCACTTTGATCCCGATGCCCCTTTGAGCGGTGAGGTGAGGATTGTGGCATGTTATGCACTTGAGGTTCTTATGGGGGCTCGCCAGGAGTTCATTGTACTGTTCATGGTGCCGAACAAAACCGCCCTTGGCAGGGATCTTATCCGCTGATCCCCGGATATGACACGATCCACAGAGCCTGGCTTCTTTTGTGATTGTGATTAATTTGGGGTCTCCTCCGGCATCAACGTGCTTCTTCGCCGGCCCATGGCACGCCTCGCACTGAATTCCGGGGAAAGCCCAGGTTCCAACGATCCCCTCCAGACCATCCTGGTGTCCTTCCTTGGAGTATCCCGTGGTATGGCACCTTCCGCAGTTATACTTCTTATTCTTCTCGCCGGGATGGTAATTGGACCATTTCCCCGTCTCCATGTTATACTGGTTCTTGCCCGGAACATCGCGCTTGGGACCCGTCATGGTGATGATGTATCCCTTTTCGTCCATGTAGCGGATCTTCCAGTTTCGCCCTCCGATCACATAGGAGATATCATCCCACGTGTAACCGGACGGGAGCGGTATGCCAGCGGCCTTGGCATCCTCGGCCTTCCTCAGTTTGTACGGATGCCCCGAGGTAACGAATTGATTATAGATTGCCTCATGACATTCGAAGCACTTTGCCGCACCCACGTAATTGCCGTTGGCCTTGGTCTGGGCGAGACCGCCATCCATGGAGAACAGGGCGAAAGCTAAAATACCCATTACCGCTGCCGAAAGGATAAAAAGGTAATGTCTTCTCCGCATCCAATCCCCTCCTTTTTCAAGAGATTTGTGAAGCCAGCCTATGGAACTTTTCATTTTTCCGAACCCCATCCCCCCTTTCTCTATCAGGTATGCTTATATTGCTTCCCAAACCAAGGTAAAATATAATTATATATTGGGTAAGAAAGCAAGAAAAAAACTTTCACTATAGAATCTTTCTCTTTCAGCACCCCTCCTGTTTTCGCTTCTGTGGCGACTAAGCTCCCATCAAATCATGAGTGTTCAACTCACCTACTTGACATGCCCTCGCGTAAACCGGGCAAGACTGACAATCCTCATCGCAGTTCCGCCATGCAGCTATGCCGCTGCTCCAGCAGGGGAGGAAAGCCATCAGTCTTCTTATTCCAGCGAAATTAAGCCCGCGGACCTGAACGAGTTCCCGAACTGTTTCAACAATCCTCAAGTCATTAATCGAATAGAGGCGGCGTTTGGTCGAGGTTCTGTAGGGAACTATTAGCCCCTCTTTTTCATAGAGGCGGAGAGTGGGGACAGAGACTCCCAGCTTTTGAGCTGCACTACCAATCATTAACAATTGTCATGAAAAAATTCTCCCAAAAGCATCGACCTGATCGTCCCACGATGGGGCAGACGCTCTCATTCTTGAGGGAAAGGAAGCAGGGGG
>CAYFXP010000454.1:0-1543 GCA_964346935.1 uncultured Syntrophobacterales bacterium | reverse complement strand
GGGCACCATAGGTGCAGGTGTGGCTATCAGCGCCGATGACCAGATCCCCCGGGACTACGATCCCCTGTTCGGGGAGGAGCGCGTGTTCTATCCCCATCTGGCCAACCTCGTAGTAGTAGGCGAGTTCCTGCTCCACGGCAAACTCCCTTAAGAGCTTGCACTGTTCGGCGGACTTGATGTCCTTGTTGGGGGCAAAATGGTCCGGAAGCAGAACCACCCTTTCCCTATCGAATACCCTCTTGGCCCCAGCCCTCCTAAATTGCTCGATGGCTATGGGTGCGGTAATGTCGTTGCCAAGGGCTATGTCCACCTTTGCGTTGGTCAGTTGTCCCGGCTCGACTTCTTTCAATCCCGCGTGTTTTGCCAGAATCTTCCCCGTAATGGTCATCGGCATGGTGAACCCCCATTTAGGTATTGTTCGGCCCGACGGGTTTCATTTTCACCCTGGTCTGTCCCTTATCCCATTGGAGGACAATATTCCTCGCCCAAGCCTCGTCTAATTCCGGGTAGTCCTCCCTATTGTGTGCCCCTCGTGTCTCCTTTCTCAGCATCGCGGCTTTCACAACGAGGCACCCAACCATGAGGAGGTTTTCAACCTCCAAGAGTTCGGCGAGCCTCTTAAATGACCGCTCCCCCCTAATGCATAGGTTACCGATTTTTTCCTCCTTGATTCCCTCCAGCATTTTGGCGGCTTTCCGAAGCCCATCTTCATCCCTGATAACCCCTACGTACCTGGTCATGACCCCCGTGATCTCGTTTTTCACCTCGAGGGGATCAACACCTCCGTCTCGCTCGAGGAGCTTCGAAATGCGATCCCTTATCACATCAGCCTGACTCCGCGGAACAGCTCTCGGCGAGCCTAAACGTGCAGCTTCTGCCGCATGCCTTCCTGCGAGTGCCCCGAAGACCTGGGTTTCGGTCAAGGCATTTCCCGCCAGACGATTGGCGCCATGGATTCCGGCTGCCACTTCTCCTGCGGCATAGAGGCCGGAGATTCCTGTTTCACACCGCTCATTGATAACCACCCCGCCCATGAAGTGGTGGGCTCCTGGTGCCCATTCATATGGTTGCCACGTGGGATCCAAGTCCTCCGCAGCACAGGCCTCCATGAAACCCTTAAACTTGCTCAATTCCCCTTTGGGGACGCCCGACAAGTCGCCGAATACCCCTCCGTGGGGGCCACCGCGTCCCGCCTGTATCTCTCTCTGGGCACATATCGCCATTTGGGCCCGGGTGACCAACTCCAACTTCTCCGGATGGTATTTCCCCATGAACCGTTCACACAACCCGTTATAAAATCTTCCCCCGAGGGTTACGAGGCCGTCCCCTGGAGGTGGGATCCCTCGCATCCTCTCTGGGTAAATCATACAGACCCTGCCCTGTACGAATTCCATATCCTGTAATTGAGCACCTGCCCTAAAGGCGAGAACACATCCATCCCCCGTTATACCAGCCGGATTCGTCGTCAGATGATACAGGTTTCCCCCTCCTCCCGCGGCGAGGATCACCGCCTTAGCGCCTATGACTGATAGTGTGTCCGTCT
>CAYFXP010000453.1:0-1609 GCA_964346935.1 uncultured Syntrophobacterales bacterium | reverse complement strand
TATCCTGCAAGAGCCTTCTTCGGGCAATCGTGCCGGGAGGAACTCACAAGACCATGGCATATTCACATCGATAACTATTGCAATTACATGACAGGCTATTGCGGAGGTATTTCTCTGGGAGACGCAAGAGATATTGATTCGATCTGTCAGGGAATAGATTTAGACGAGTACCCCATTCTCGGGGCTGTGGCAACCGACATAAAGAGGCTCTACGAATTTGGTGTGGCCGACTTTGGATACGAGGAGCGTTCTGAGGGGTATATCTCCAAGTGTCATCTTTGTGTAGATGTGAGGAAACATCTAGCACTGCAAACCGATACGTTTAAGGAGCTCAAGCCAGCGGAATTTTATCATCACCTGGGCCACGGGAACGCTGGAGAAGAGCCTGCAGCCGGGAAGAATTCTTGAACCGGAGAAAGGGGGTTTCCCAACGGACTTACCTCCCTTACAATGGAGCTCGCATTGTTTTGCTGGTATGCATGTTTCGGGATGAGGAAGACCGCTTCTCCTCGGCATCCAATGCCTTTCAGCCGCAATGCTGAGATCTTGGGTGGAAATGGCTGTAAGCCTGCGTTCAGCGGACTTCCTTATCCCTTCAACCGGTACTTTGCTTCTGACAAGCAGAATGAAATTTGGCCTGACCTCAAAAAGAGGTCCCCCTTGAGGACTGACAAGCAATATTTATTGCAATATTATGCTCCCCTTAGTATCTGTCCGGCATCCGGGCCATTGCCGTGTCGAGGAGAGAATATGCCTGCTCCAGTTCGTCAAAGGAACGGTGCACCCAGCGACTTCCCCAAAAAAAATTACAACTCGTCTCGGCTACCAAAATGTGATCATACGCCTTTATGATCATCTGACGGATCTCTTCTGGATTGTGAGTCTCATGGCCCCGTTCGTCAAATACCTTCTTTACTCTCTGATAATAGCCACTGGCATCACGGACCACGTCCCAACCTTTTTTCTGGAGGAGCGATCCCGTCCATTGAGTAAAGTCGCCACCCCAATGGTGTCCCGTATTCCAGGCGCCTCGATGCACCTCCACCTCTTCAGTCGGGGGATACATCTCTAAGTATTCGCTGATGTGGACGGGGATAAAGCCGAGGGTCCCCTCCCGGTATCTATTCAGAATGATGTGATAAAAGTAGCCCCAGAAACCACTTCCGATGTGTATGGTACGGAACCATCCTCCGTTTTCCCCATCGGTCCACGTGGTCACTAATGCAGGGAAATCACAACACTTTGTCCTTTCATAGATCTCATGTTGAAACCAACCGGGATCGAGGCCCGATTCCTGGGCGTCGGACAGTTCCCGGTCGCGCGGGACCACTGTGATCTCTTGGCCATCGTAACGAGCAATGTACGGTCGATAGCGCAACTCTTCCCAGCGCATCTCGCGCTTCGGTTTGATATACCAGCAGTCGACGATCACGTACTTGTACCCGTGGCGTTTCAGCATAGGGATCATCTCCATGCAAAAACCCATTTCAGGAGGCCAAAACCCCTGGAATTTGTCTCGACCCAGGAGGTGTTGACCTAGGCCGATCCACCACGATGTCTGCGCATCCCAGTCAGCGGGCGGGATCAACGGGTATACGGGATGGTACAG
>CAYFXP010000452.1:0-1550 GCA_964346935.1 uncultured Syntrophobacterales bacterium | reverse complement strand
GAAGCCAGGATGGCCAGAAATTTTGGGAAAAAGGCCAGGGACAAGAGAAGGCCCCCGCACACTGTAACCGCGAATTGGCTCCCCACCCGGGTGACGAGGACCACGCCCGGACTGAATGCAAAGCTCACTGTCCCAACGACCCCCAAGGCCCCAGCCATAAGCCCTCCGAGGCCCGTGAAACCAATCCCTCTGTTTATTCGGCCCCCCATTTCCCCTTTCCCCACCACCTCGCCAATGCTGTAAATACTTCCCACCCCATTGATGATCACCGCCACGTACGCCACGAGAAAGGTAATGGTAGCTGAAAGGGAAAACCTGGGAAGATCCGGGAAGAGTGGTTGAGGCAGAGAGAACCAAGAGGCCTCCTTCACACCGCTGAAGTCCATCCTACCTAAGATCCACATCAGGAGCGTTCCTACCACGATGCCAAGCAGGAGGGAGATGGTCTTTGGAAACCCGGTAAGCCAGTTGCTGAACAGGGCGATCGCCACCATAACCAAGACAGAGACACCGAATACGAAGGGGTCACCGTTGGGGTAACCTCGCCCCTCGCCGATGACCATGGGTGCCAGGTAAGGAATGAGGGTAAGGGCGACGAGGATAAGGATCACCCCGATTACGTTGTCGGTGAAGAGGGGTTCTAGATATCGTATCAGTCCAAAGACGCTCAACAGGACGACGAAGAGAGCTCCTGCCATCATCCCACCCTGGATTGCCGAAATCCCATGAGGGGCCAGGATGATGAAACTGAGAAGGAGGGCTGAGGCCGGACCGTCCAGCAGGGGATAGCGATGTCCCCATATGGTCTGAAGGATCATAACTGCCCCTACAATTACCAGAAGCCTTTGGAAAAAAAGGACTTCCTCAACCCCCTGAAGGCCCAAATATTTGGAAGAAATGGTTGAGAAAATCGTGAGGGTGGGAAGGACGATCAGAGTCCACTGGATTCCGTAGATCAGGCATCGTCGCCAGGGGGGTATATCGTCCAGGCCGTATATCAGGTCAGTAGATCCTTGCATGCCACATTTTCAAGATATGCCGCACCACTTCATTTGAATGCCAGCAATCTAATGCAATGGATATCGCGGTGTTGCCTGGATACTTAACGCTCAGTGCTGTCTGTTGCCGGAGCTCCCATCTCATTACCGTGGATGTCTCGGGATTGTCAAGGGGGATCGTACGTCCCCTTAGGCCCGGTTCTTGAACAATCTGGCCTCGTGAGGAACCTTGATTTCGAGCCTTTTCACTTCCTCGAGAAAGGCAGCAAGGGCCTCACCCGATATCTGAAAATATTTCTCCCCTTTCTCCTTGGTTCCCCGGAAAGGATTTCCGATGGTCGAGGTATCGGAATATTCGTGGTGCTCCATGGGTACCCAGATATTTTCAGCTCCCATGAAGGTTACAAATCCAGAACCATCATGCTTGGTAAATTTATCCCCCATCCAACGGGGCGCGTGGGTCTTGTCCTGCACAGCCTTTTCCATATCGACGAGGGATTCATCCCACGCCATGACCGTGCTCGTTTCGATCTCTCCCGCATGCCATCCAGG
>CAYFXP010000451.1:0-4280 GCA_964346935.1 uncultured Syntrophobacterales bacterium | reverse complement strand
TGGAAGCGCCTAAAGGCCTCCCTACCCCCAGGGAGGTATTATCTTTCGGGAAACGAGGCAGTGGCCGAGGGGGCCATTGCGGCCGGATGCCGCTTTTATGGGGGCTATCCCATAACACCCTCCTCGGAGATTATGGAGAGGATGGCCCATCGCCTCGGCCAGATTGGGGGCGTCTTCGTCCAGATGGAGGATGAGCTCAGCTCTATTGCATCAGTTATCGGTGCCTCATGGGCCGGGGCCAAGGCCATGACCGCCACCTCGGGACCCGGCTTCAGCCTCATGATGGAGAATATCGGTTATGCGGCCTTCACGGAGACGCCATGTGTCATCGTGGATATTCAGCGGGCAGGGCCGTCAACGGGACAGGCAACCCGGGTTGGAAGCGGCGATATCATGCAGGCCAAATGGGGGTCCCATGGGGATTATCAGATTATCGCCCTCTCCCCGTGGAGCGTCCAGGAAATGTACGACGGAACCATCCAGGCCTTCAATTTCGCTGAACGTTACCGGGTCCCGACGTTTTTCCTGGGTGACGAGGCCGTCGGGCACCTGCGGGAAACCGTGGAGATCAAAGCATGGGTTAGGGCCTTCGATCGGAAGAAATCCAAGGGAGGTCCACCCTTTGACTCCAAGAACCCCCGTCAGATCCCCCCCATGCCAACGTTTGGAGAGGGGGAGAGCCTTCTGGTTACGGGATCCACCCATGATGGTTTTGGCATCCGCAGGGCCGACAATCCCCAGGTTCACTCGAGGTTGGTAAAACGGCTCAACAACAAGATCCTCTTAAACAAACGAGATATCGTTGAGGTGGAGGAACTCTTCCTCGATGATGCCGTCGTGGCGGTCCTCTGTTATGGGTTCACCGCCAGGAGCGTGTTGAGCGCAGTAAAGGAGCTGAGAGACAACGGAAGCAAGGTAGGAATCTTTAGATTGAAAACCATTTGGCCATTTCCCCACGAGCGGATCGCTCAATTGAGCGAGGGGGTCGAGAAGTTCTTCGTCCCCGAGATGAATCGAGGCCAGGTGGCCGGGGAGGCCGTGAAATCCAGTCGGTGCGAGGTCGTGTCTTACTGTCAAACCAACGGTGAAATTATCCCTCCGGAGCTCATTCGCAAGGAGCTGATGAGGTTACTGTAATGACCAGGACAATGGAACAGTACCTGAGGCCGGGGATCCCCACGACTCCCTTTTGCCCCGGGTGCGGCCATGGCATCCTCCTTGGCCTCGTCTTGAGGTCCATCCACGCATTGGATATCGATATTCGGGAGATGGTCTTCGTCTCGGGAATTGGATGCGCCGCATGGATACCCAGCCCCCATTTCAAGGCGGATACCCTCCATACCACCCATGGCAGGGCCATAGCCTTCGCCACAGGGGCAAAGCTTTACAATCCCAAACTCAGGGTAATGGTGATCAGCGGCGACGGGGATCTTTCCTCCATCGGCGGCAACCATCTCATTCATGCGGCACGGCGGGACATCGACGTCAAGGTGATCTGCGCCAACAATATGATCTACGGGATGACGGGGGGCCAGGTAGCGGCAACTACACCCGTAGGATCCACTACTTCGACGACTCCTTTGGGGAACCCCGATAGGCCCTTTGACCTCCGCAAGCTCGTCGAGGCCGCCGGGGGCAAATACGTGGCCCGTTATTCCGTCACCCAGCCCTTGGCCCTTATAGAATCCATCAAGAAATCCCTCTCCTTTAAGGGTTTCTCCTTTATCGAGGTGCTCTCTCCTTGCCCAACGCAATTCGGTTCCAAAAACCTCTTGGAATCGGCGTCGAAGATGATGGAATGGTTGAAGGAGAATTGCATCCCAAGGGAGGAGGCTGAGGGACTTTCCCCCGAAGAACTGGAGGGGAAAATCGTTACCGGACAGTGGGTCGATGTCGAGATTAATACAAGTTAGGCTCGGTGGGTTTGGGGGGCAGGGAATCGTATTGGCGGGATTGCTCCTCGGCCGGGCCGCCACCTTCGACGGTAAATGCGTGGCCGGATCGAACTCCTACGGGGTTGCGGCGAGGGGTTCTGCTTGCCGATCGGAGGTAGTGATATCCGATGATCCCATCGATTTTCCCCTCGTGACCATTCCGGATTTCGTAGCGGTGATGTCCCAAAGGGCTTATGACCTCTTCTCCCGTCGGGTGGTAAAGGGTGGCCTGATCTTTTGCGATTCCCAGTTCATCGTCCCTCGCCGGCAAAGAGGGTTAGTCCCGGTGCCGGCAACCGGGATGGCGCTTCAAGATATAGGCGACAAGCGGTTCGCCAACGTGATACTGCTCGCAGCTGTTGTCGCTAAGACAGGGATCGTCTCACAAGAGTCTCTCCTTCGGGCAATTGAAGAGAGCGTGACGGATAGACTTCTCGAGCTTAATAGGAAGGCGGCAGCACTGGGCTTTGGCTATGAAGGGTCATTTGATGAAAAGTAAGACCAAGGAGCTGCCACCCATGGTGGCGGCAAGGACGCATCGGCCGGTCATCGACCCCCTGCAATGTGGGGCATGTTCAGTCTGCCGGCGGGGGTGCCCCGGTGAAATCCTGCGGGAGTATAGCCATGAGGAGGATAGCCTCCGAGGGGAGATTTACCGAAATAGGGTGCCAGGTTCAGTCCCCATTGGTGAAGACCTTCCCCCTGCTCCCTGCCAGGAGGCCTGCCCCCTCGGCCAGGATGTCAGGGGGTATATTGAGAGGATTGCCGCCGGAAAGCCCGAAGAAGCGCTGGCTATCGTGCGGGAATCAAATCCCCTCCCCTCCGTATGTGGATTCATTTGCTCCCGTCCCTGCGAAGAGGCCTGTCTGAGGGAATGGATCGATGATCCCCTTTCCATCAGGGCTTTGAAGCGATACCTCATGGAGCATCCATCGATGGAGAAACCGGCGCCGTCGTCTCCATCTCCGAGGATGGAAAGGCCCATCTCCATCATCGGGTCCGGGCCAGCCGGCCTAGCGGCGGCCCATGCCTTGGCCCGCGTGGGTTATGGTGTCAGGATTTTTGAGGCTCACCCGAGGCCCGGGGGTATGTTGGCCATGGGGATCCCTCCCTTTCGCCTTCCCCAAAGGGCCGTCGAGGAGGATATCAGGTCCATCCAAGCCATGGGGGTGGAGATTAAGACCAATTCTCCAATTGGAGAGGGAAATCCTTTAGAGTCCCTGATTGCCGATTCCGAGGCCATCGTCATTGCGGTAGGAACCCAGCGCTCATTGACGTTGGGCGTTGAGGGGGAGGATACGTTGGAGGGGTATCTCGAGTGCCTCTCCCTCTTGAGGCAATTCAGCGAGGGTCATTCAGTTGATTTGGGAGGGAGGGTGATTGTCGTTGGAGGTGGATACGCTGCCCTCGATGCCGCCAGGACAGCGTTGAGGATGGGATCCGACAAGGTGACCATCATGTACAGGAGGGCTCTGGACGATATGCCCGCAGGACGTGGGGAAGTCGAAGAGGCCCTTGGCGAGGGAGTTGAGGTCCAGGTCCAGTCCTTACCAACGGCGATCTTGAGCCAGCGCGGAAGGGTAAGGGGCTTGAGGTGCGTGCGCACCAAAATGGGAAGACGGGATAGAGGAGGAAGGCGCTCCTTCATGGCCATCGAGGGAGCCGAGTTCGAAGTTGAGGCTGATTCCATTATCGCTGCTGTGGGTCAAGAGCCGGACCTATCCTGGCTTCCCGATGGCTATCCTTTGAAAAGAGCCAGGGGAAATACCCTTACCGTTAATGAGGAGTTGGCGACGTCCGCTGAGGGAGTCTTCGCGGCCGGCGACGTAGTCACAGGGCCCTCTTCGGTAGTAGAGGCCATGGCTTCCGGCAAAAAGGCCGCGCAGTCGGTTCATCACTTCCTCAGGGCCAAGAAAGAATCTCTATGATTTCCAAGGCCTGTGAGCTCAAGAGGAAAAAGAGGGTCAGGAGCCCCTCCCTTCCCACCGAACAAAGACGGAGGAGCTTCGATCTGGTGGAGGAGGGGTTCTCCGAGGAGGAGGCCGTTTCCGAGGCCTCCCGATGTCTGGGGGCCCTCCCGTGCCAAAGTTGCGATATCTGCGCGCTCCTCTGTCCTGATCTCTGCATCACCCGGAACGAGGTCACGGGAGGGGTGGAGATTGACTACGACTACTGTAAGGGGTGCGGTATTTGTGCCGCGGTATGCCCCAAGAAGGCCATAGAGATGGTCCAGGAATAGGGAAGGCAGGCCCAGGGGAGCCTGCCTCCAACGCTTGGGAAATATCCGTTGATACCTTACCGTGAAGATATCATGGTTAGCCGTTTCTCCAGAATGGGGATGAGCTG
>CAYFXP010000450.1:0-6827 GCA_964346935.1 uncultured Syntrophobacterales bacterium | reverse complement strand
ATCTTGACTTGAGCCGCCCATTTCGACTAGATTTGACGGCGTCCCTTGACGCAACGCCCTCTCCTGTGCATAAAAAATAACCCCTAAGGTCCAAAGGAGACTTTAGGGGCTGTAGTCTTGGCAGATGATCAAAGATTTTTGGACTGTGTATTTTTTGTATAGTAAACAGCCAAAAACAACCAGTACTAACCAGAATTCCTAACATCCAAAAGACGTAAAATCCCGAACAATCATAACCAGTTAGCACGAAAAGGGGGGAGGGCTGGTTGTTTTGCTCTTGATTCGTAATCAGTAGGTTGTCGGTTCAAATCCGACCGTCGGCTCCAGATTTCAAGGAGTTACGATCCTTCCGCCTGATTAAATCTCTCTCTATTCCATAATTTTTCTGTTGAGCAAGTGTCAAGAGCAGACTTGACCCCTATCCTTTTACTGATGACAAACATTGTGTTCTCATCATTCCAAATAATACTGTTGAGGTTCTTGAAATGCTGGGTAATACTTTTCCGAAATTTCTTTAAGGCTTCTTCAAATTCCTTTTTACCATACAGGTAAAATGTAGAATAATGGTGATGTCTTGCTTGTTCTATAAGCCACTCTAATTCTGCTATTCGCTTATATTTGAAATATTCGATGGATTCTAACCTTAGCATTGGTATCTTCTTTAGCATTTCCTCCAATTCCCTTAGCTCATAGAGTCGTTTCTCTTTTTCATAGAATTGAGGGAAAAATTTCCCCCAAATATTCCTTTTGTTTTGCGTTCGTAACCGTGTATAAATAAATAAGTATCGGTTATTCCTCAAGATTCGAGATGTTTCTGTTAGGAAATCCAAGAATTCAAAATGATGCACGGCGTTGAACGTGAGCACGGCATCCAAAGAATCATCTGCTAATGGCAAAGCCATTGCCGAGGCGTTTATAGTTTTGAAATTCTTAACCTCGTGTTCTTTTAGATTCTTAATAAGTTCATTTAACATGCTCTTATTATAATCAATGCAAATGAGATTAAGCCTCTTTCTTAGGTGTTCATGTAATTCTATATCGTATCTTCCTCCCCCACACCCAACATCTGCTGCTTCAATCTTAGTTAAATCTTTCAGTTTCTTCTTGATGAATAGAACTGGTTCCAAATCTGTGGTTCTTAAGCCTTCGTATTTATGTGCGATTCTAGAAAAATGATGATGAATTCTCTTCATAGTTATAAGTCACTTTTTATGTTCAAAAAGGGTACATTTTCATTACTACGGGATTATACGCAGTCCAAAGTTTACTGAATATCTGAACTCGGAAGGAGCTATGTGGCGGATTGGAAGCCCACAGGTACATATATGATATTATCGGCATCCGACCAAGGGTTGCGTATCAGAAGAGCTTGTTTTCTTTTACCACAATGCCAGCTAAAGTCAAACCTTTTTTGAGATCGAGCGGAAACGGTCATAAGGTTAAAGTTGCTGGTTGGTTTCCATCTCCGTCGGACATAAGTCATTGTTGGGCAGTTGTGCTCCCAATACCCTAAAGAAGGGGGAACCCATTGAACGTTCCGCTTAATTTGCAATTTTCCCCAATACTCGCTACCATTAGCGAAGAATGGGCAAAGCGAAAGAAGGCAGTCATTGTCATTGGTGATCAGCAGGTTGCCGGTTGAAATCCGGCCATCGGCTCTCATGATTTCAAGGACTTGCGAAATTTCCACCTTTTTAGGCTTCTCCAGACTGTATTGCTGCGCCCCGATCCATGGGTTTTTCCAATACAGACGCCGGTCAGATTGCAACCGGAATTATTAATTCAATCAAAAGCTAACGGTTTAGCCAAGCTTTTCAAACCTTCGTCGAGAAGGGAAGGAGGTGGTGACTTTCAAAACAAAGACTTAAACGAAAGGAGGGATATCATCATGCGCAAATGGAGTATAAGCTTGATCTTAGTATTGGGGGTGGCCCTTGGGTTGCCGCGCATGGCGGGAGCGGCGGAGCCGGAGGTACCGGCAAAGATTGTGTGGATAGACACCGCTGGAGGTGCAAATTTCCAGGAATTCCATAAAACGTGGACCATCCCGGAGGCCAATAGGATCCTTCCCTTCAAGGTGGAGTATGTTGTATCTCGGGGCGCGGAAATGATCGAGCGGCTAAAGGCCTGGAAGCCTGGCGGAGGTGACCTCCACGTGATATTGTTCAAGCCGGACAGTTTCGTTGGAGCATTGGAAGCCAAAATACCGCTGGAGATACTGCTGCCAAATCCTGCTATTCCTAACGCTACGAAGATCCCCCTTACGGATCTTACAACGGTTCTCGGGACCCATACGGAGGGCAAGGGGCTCCAGTTCTGGAGGGATCAGTTTGGGTTCCTCTACAACAAGAAATTCATAAAAAATCCACCGACTTCATTCAAGGAGTTCCTTGAGCGAAAGGGTGAGTGGCGTGGCCACATCGGGATGATCCGAACCGATGCAAAATCCGGTGGGGGAAGGATTTTCATGTACGATTTTTTGAGGGCATTCGGTGTGGATTGGAGCAAACCATTTGGAGAGATCTCTAAGTCACGTGAGTGGGGCAACGCCATAGCCAAGTTCAAGGAGTTTTCAAGCGCTTTTTACAAACCGCTGGCTGGTGAGCCGCCCATCCTCTTCGAGCAGTTCTTGAAGGAGGATGCATGGATCACCGAGTACGCGATTGACTACTGTCTATGGTCGAGGGATAGGGGGAGATTGCCCAAGACAACCGCGGCATCCTACGCCAGCGAGGGCATATATGGCGGAAATACGCTCCTTGTTGTACCCGGCTATATCCCTGGCGGGTATAAACCAGCAGCCTTCGAGTTTGTCAACTGGCTCCTCTCAGATCAGGTGCAGCTTACCATGTTCACAACGATGTGGGAGTATCCGGGGACGGAGATCTGGGACATCGTGCCGGCGGCGGTATGGTCGCACGTGCCGAGAATGGAGGACCTCAACAGGAAGGCCTTGGAGAACAGCCAGGGATACGGGTGGATCAAGGAGAATGGCATGAACATAGTGAAATAGTACATTGGGATCAGTATTTTGTGAGGATAGGTCATTGATTTCCATAATTGAGAAGGGGTGGGTATTGCTAAATTGGTGTGCCTGCCCCCTTCTTATTCGATTTTGAGGACTGGGTGGATGAAATTAGTCCCTTATTCCTTCCGGGATAGGCGTGCGTTATTAACCCTCCTCATGCTCTCCCCGGGCTTTTTGGCATTCCTCGGCCTCTTCCTCTACCCGTTATTGATTACCGTTTGGACCAGCCTCTCTCCAGGGAACGAGAGCGGACATTTGACGTTGACTCACTACATTGACTTTCTCACGGGAACTGATGGACTTCAAACAATCGGTTTGACATTCTTTCTGGCTCTCTCGGCCACTATTCTCTCAATTCTGCTCAGCCTTCCCCTCATTCTCATTTTGAGGGAGAGGATAAGGGGCAATAGGTTCTTCAGATTGCTTATCCTCGCCCCCCTTATGATACCGGGTCTTATTAGTGCTTTAGGTCTTTACCTCTTTTGGGACAAGTGGGGGTGGTTTAACCTGTTCCTGACGAGGATCGTTCCGTTTGTCGAGGAGCCACTGAGATTCAACTTCACCATTCATGGTCTGATCCTCTTCTATACCTGGTTATTCTTTCCGTATACGTGTTTGACCGCACTATCTGCCATAGAATCTATCGACAGGAGTGTGGAGGAGGCAGCGGCGGTATCGGGAGCAAACCGCTGGCAGGTTTTTCGGTATGTATTGTTCCCCCTAACCCTTCCGGGAATAATAGCCGGATCAGTAATAACCTTCATTCTCTCCTTCGGGGCCTTAAGCATCCCCCTCGTCCTTGCAGGGGATTATCGATCCTACATCATCGCTGCAAGGATCTATACTCACGCTGCGGTATTTCGGAAGTGGGGGGCAGCGTGTGCGATGGCAGTCATCATGGCGGCAATACAGATCGTCTTTCTATCGATATACATGCGGATTTCGAGGAGGGAGGCTGCTCGGTAAGATGAGGCTGAAACACTACCTGATCCCTATCCTCAGCGCTAAGAAGCTTCTGATCGTCTCTTTCCTGCTGGCCTTCGTATTATACATGCTCGGCCCGTACAACATGATCTATATAAAGGCTTTTGCCAAGCTCTGGGGACCAGATTGGCTGCCGGAGAGTTGGGGGCTCCACGCCTTCAAGCTCGGCTGGCGCATCGTCAATATACCCAAGATATTGACGAACAGCTTGGTCATAGCCGCTATAGCCGTGCTCATCAGCACCTTGATTGGTATCCCGACGGGGTGGGCCCTGGGAAGACGCGGCGTGGCGGGGAAAGAGTTTCTCTTGTCAATGTTCCTCCTGCCGAGGTTAATACCCCCAATAGCCTTTGCCCTCGGAATCGCCAAGACATTTTACAGGATTAATCTCATTGACACACATCTGGGAGTGGCCCTCGCCCATGTCGCCATCTGCGCCCCTTATGGCATCTTGATCTTATCTACTACCTTTGAGAGCCTGGATGAGAGGCTGTTGGAAGCGGCGAGGGTATGTGGGGCGAATTCACGGAAGACATTTTTCTACGTCATCTTACCTCTTATTTTACCGGGAATATTATCGTCGATGATCTTCACATTCACCTCCTCTTATAGCGAGTTCACCCTGACCCTTATGACCTATGGCCCACATACGGTTACCCTCCCAGTGCAGGCTTACCTATCCATTGGCGATGGCTTTCTCGATGTCGCCAGCGCCATCTCCGTAATATTGTTCATACCCTCGCTTTTTATTCTCTTGGTATTGCAGAAGTGGCTAAGGCCGGAGAGGTTGGTAGGGGGAATCAAAGGAGCGTAAAAGGTGACCGCGACAGAAAAGGCGAGAGAAGGCAATGACTACGTAATAGAGGTAACGAATCTCGTCAAGAAGTTCAGGCATATCTCCGCTGTTGACCACGCGGACCTCCAGGTGAAGAAGGGGGAACTGATGACCCTCCTGGGACCGAGTGGCTGTGGAAAGACCACCTTGCTTCGGTGCGTTACTGGGCATCTGAAACCTGACGAAGGAAGGATCTTCATAGATGGAAGGGACGTCACAATGGTTCCCACCCACAAGAGGGAGTTAGGGATGGTCTTCCAGGCATTTGCTCTATTCCCCCATATGACTGCCTATGAGAATGCGGAATTCCCCTTGAAGATAAGAGGGCTCTCTCCGGAAGAGATCAAGGAGCGGGTAGGGGAGGCAATAGGGATGGTAAGGCTGAAAGGGTGGGAACATCACTATCCCAGGCAGCTCTCCGGAGGCCAGCAACAGAGAATTGGCTTGGCCAGGGCACTTGTCTACAGACCGAAGATTCTCCTGATGGACGAGCCTCTATCCAACCTGGATGCAAAGCTTAGGGAGCAGATGCGCTTTGAGATAAAGGATTTACAAGCTCACCTGAACATTACCACCATATACGTCACCCATGATCAAGAAGAGGCCCTGGCTCTATCCAACAGGATTGCCATAATGAACGAGGGGAAGATACATCAGGTGGGAACCCCAAGGGAAATATATGAAGAGCCACGGACGAAATTCGTGGCCGACTTCATTGGCTTGGCTAACTTCATCAAGGGCACTCTCACGGACTTCGATAGCTTGGGTCGGACAGTAGTAGTATCAGAGGATGTCGGTCAGCTCGTTGTACCCCCGTCCCATGATCTCAGGAAAGGAGAGGAGATTCTCGTTTTTGTTCGACCGAGTGATGTCGAGCTTCTCGATCTTGCCGATAAAACAGTAGAGCATAACGCGTTCGAAGGCCTTATAGAGAAAGCAACCTATCTTGGAGATAAGGTTGACTACCGGATAAAGGCAGGCAATAACCTTGAGATGAGGGTACAGGTGGGGGGAATGGGCAGGTTCGCCAGGGGTGATACGGTGAAGGTGCACCTGCCCGTTGATCGATGCAAGGGAATAGTGAGTGACTAAAACTGAGATAATGTCCGCCCATGAAGATCCTGGAGAAGACTATCAAGGATAATCCGGCCTGCAGACCGATGGCAGAGAAGGTGCATTTTGCATGGGGGAGAAATGGGGCTTTCCGCACACGCAGGTCATAAATTTGCTTGAGAATAGTTGCTTGCATGTCTAACGGATAAGAGGATGCAACCGTGAAGATCGTCATTCTGGGGGCGGGGGCGTTGGGTTCCGTAATTGGGGCGCATTTGGCACGAGCTGGAGAAGATGTAACCCTCATTGCTCGTGGAGCGCGTGCGAGATACATTCGGGAACACGGTGTCACCATCACCGGCCTGACGGACTTCACCGTACCTGTTAATATCTCAGATCGCCCGAATAAGCTAAAGGAAGCCGAGGTTCTGCTTTTGGCGGTGAAGACCTATGACACGGAGGAAGCCCTCAAAGGGGTCGGCCATATCAGAGTTGGCAGTGTCCTGTCCGTGCAGAATGGGGTGCTCAAGAACGAGCAGTTGGCGCGCTATTTCGGGTGGGAGAAGACCCTGGGAGCTGCCGCTTTTTTGAGCGGTGAGGTGATACCGGCTGGAGACGTCAGCTTTACATTCCACGGGGGCCTCTATATTGGGGAACTCCCGGAGGGGACGTCACAACGTGTCCAAGCATTTGCCACCACCCTGGCCCGTGCAGGAGTCAAAGTTGAGGTGTCGGCACAGATTCAGACTGCCGAATGGTCGAAATACGTGGTGTTCCTGAGCATGATGGCGCCGGCAGTGCTTACGCGCTTGGAGACGCCAAAGATTTTAAGGGACCCAGACCTTGCACATCTTATGGTCATGCTGGCACGGGAGACAGCCCAACTATCGGCGAAACTGGGGATTCCCCTTGAGGATTGTGGAAGTA
>CAYFXP010000449.1:0-6927 GCA_964346935.1 uncultured Syntrophobacterales bacterium | reverse complement strand
CCTCGGTAACCTGGCCCTTTTCAAGTTGGGCTCGAGAGTACCGTTCCCCAGTTAATGGCCGTGGGACGGTCCGCTCTCATGGTTGCTATCATCGGGGTGATTGCACCGTTTCTGCTCGGTTTGGCCACGATTCGAATATTCTTCCTTCACATGGGCATGCAGGTAGATCTGAGGGCTCTGTTTTCGGTCAAGGCCATTGTAGTTGGGCTCGTCTTGGCTGTTGCCGCTGTGGCTTGAAAAAGGGCCTGTGCGCGGGGAGTACTTTTGGGGAATAAAAGGTTGGATCGATGGACAGTGGCTCTGGGCATGGTTCCCCGGGGTGAGGTGGGCCTGATTTGTGCGGGACTCGGGAACCAATTGCGGGTGAACGGTCAATCATTATTGGATCCTGCTCTCTATGCGGCCATCATCGTGATGGTTTTTATTACCACCGCCATGAACCCTCCGCTCCTTAGCCACAGGCTATCCGGATCTATGAGAGGACGATGATTATCCATTTACCCCATTAGCCCTTGATAATCATAATCTCCAGCTGGACTTGATGGGCACATACATTATCGTGGGTTTCGCCGACATAAATAACTCGTGAGCCCCCGATAACGTCGTTTAATGGGACCTTAGTCAGTTGCATTGGAGGAGAGGATGGATTATGTTTTAGCGCTGAAGGGGTTCAGCCGGATGCGTTTTTACTTACTCAGCCGGAGGAGAAATTGGGAGCCATTACGGTAGAAGACGGGGTATACATGATCGGGGGGCCAGAGTTGACACTCCCCCAGGACTGTTCGGTCTACCTCCTCGATATAGGGGATCTGGTTCTCATAGATTGTGGGGCCGGAAGGAGTTATCCCATGCTGGTAGATAACATTAAGTCCCTTGGCCTTAATCCGGGGAAACTGCATACCCTTGTGCTTACCCACTGCCACATCGATCACATCGGTGCTGCTGAAGACTTCCGAAGGGACTGGGGCTGCCGAATAGCGGCCCATAGCGCCGATGCACGTGCAATGGAGGAAGGGAATGTGTCGATAACAGGGGCGGATCTTTACCGGGTTCAACTTCCGCCCATCCGGGTGGATCGGATTTTGGAGGGAAAGCAGACGAGACTCGATTTCCAAGGAGGTCCCCTCCATGGAGTACACACCCCCGGCCATACTCCGGGCTCCATTTCCCTCTATTTTGATCGGGGAGTGCGTATCCTCTTTGGCCAGGATATCCATGGGCCCTTCATGGCCAGATTTGGCTCGGATATCAACCAGTGGCGCGCTTCCATGGAGGAGTTGCTGAAGCTGGAAGCAGATATCCTCTGCGAGGGCCACTTCGGCGTCTACCGAGGCAAGGAGGCAGTCCGGGAGTACATCATGGGCTACATCAGGATGTATGCGGGGAGTGACATGAATCCGTAAGGGAGGAGGAGAGTCTTTTCTCATGCATGAACCTGAAAAGTTTGGATATCTGACATTGCAGGACCTTGAGGCAGACGCGAGGGGTCGGGATTTGGAGATTGAATTCGATGGTGATCTCACCGTCCTATCCAAGCCGGTGCAAATAGGAGTTCATCGTGCCCCGAATTCGCTGGTTATTCATCCGCTGGAGGGAAGAGATGCTGAGTCGCATGGGAAACCGGGGAGATTGACTTACAGAAGATACGAGAGGTATGCCAGGGGAGGAGCAGGGCTTATTTGGTTTGAGGGGACTCCAGCTGATGCCTCATTGCGAAGCAGCGAAAGCCAGCTGCTGTTGAGCAGGGAGAATCACGGGGAGTTCGAAAGGCTTCTGAGCCACACCCGAAGCGCCGCGGTAAAGGAGCTTGGTTCGTCTCATAAACCAGTATGTATTATTCAACTCCAGGATGCAGGACGGCGCAGAACGGGACCTGGGACAATCCCAGGCATTCTGTTCAGAAACCCCTATTGGTATTATCCTCCGGGGAACTACCCGATATTGACCGACTCGGAGATTGAGACTTTAGAAGATACTTTTGCAGAGGCCGCGGTATTGGCCTGGCGTATCGGCTTCGATGGAGCGGATATCAAGAGTTGCCACGGATATCTGGGTTCCGATTTCCTTGCCGCTTTTACCAGAAAAGGCAGATATGGGGAGACTTTCGAGGGGAGAACGAGATTCCTGCTCAATGTGGTTGATAAGGTCCGCCAGCAGGTGGGCAGGGGCTTTCTCATCACCGTGAGGTTAAACCTCTATGACGGAATTCCCTATCCGTATGGATGGGGCGTGAATAGAGAGAATGCGATGATCCCAGATCTTACCGAGCCCAATAGGCTCGCCGGACTCTTGAAGCAACGGGGGGTACCTATCATCAGTGCATCGAATGGTATCCCTGAGTATAACCCTCAACTCATCAGGCCGCACGACACTCCGGTGATGGGTGAAAAATTACCCGAAGGGCACCCCCTGGAATGGATGGCTAAGGCATTTCGGATTGTAGGTGATTTTCAACAGGCCAACCCCGATCTGATTGTGGTGGGTTCGGCCTATTCTTGGCTGGGGCGTTTTTTTGGCCACGCTGCGGCCGCCAACCTCAAGAACGGCCGGGTGGGCATGGTCGGCCTGGGGAGAATGGCCTTAGCATATCCGGACTTTGCCCAAGATCTGTTAGAGAACGAAGAGCTCGATCCCGGTAAAGTATGCGTCACCTGCAACATGTGCAACCAGCTTCTCACGTGGGGTGGGCCCGTCGGATGCGCGGTGCGGGATAGGGATGTCTACGGCCCAATCTATAGGGAATTCGAACGTCAAAACGGGAGAGAGGGAACGATCTGACCACATGAGGCAAGATCACCGGAAGGCCATCGACTCATAACCCCCGGTGTTTCTCTCAGGATGGTGATGCCTTATTAATACCCCCCGCGGCCTCTACGGCGGCGGCCTTTTCGGCCTCTCGCCGGGCGGCAGACTCGGCGCGCTCCACGATGTAGTTAACATATTTCATGTTGGCAATGTCGTACATACGACCATCGACGTTAACCGACCCTTCCCCCCTGGTATATGCTTCATCAAGGGCAACCTTCACCTTGCGGGCCAGGTTCAAGTCGGATTGAGGTGGTGTGAACCCTTCATTGGCAGCATGCACCCAGCCCGGATGTATGAGGATGGCGCCCATGTATCCCATCCAGAAGGAGTGCCGACAGGCCTTGAGCATGGCCTCCTGTCCCATGGAGACGCTGGTGAAGTCGACATTATTCTGGGCCCCAAGACCGCAGGGCTGCACGTTGGCAGCGCGGGCTGCGTAGAGCAATTTGTTTTCGGCGTAGAAGTACTGCTCGAAGTTGAGATCCAAGAAGCGGGGGAAACCCATATCAACGGAGAGGTCAGTCTGACCGAGGTTGATCTGCACGATGCGCGGACTCGACCGAGCGATGCTCTCTACATTGACCACGCCCCGAGCGGTTTCGATAATCAGGTCGAACTGGATCTTCCCATCCGGAAGGGCCCGTTCCTTCTCCAACTCGGTGACGAGCCCGCCGATGCGCTGAATCCCTTCGGCCGATTCGGACTTTGGGATCATTATGCTCGTCAAGCCGTTGACAACGACGGCATCGAGGTCCTCCTCCTCAATTTCACGGTTGATACGAACCTGGATATCGGCTCCTCCCCTGTTTACGATGGGTATGATCTCTTTGACCATTTTTCGGGCCGACGCCTTATTCCCCGGGGCAATGGCGTCCTCGAGGTCTAGGATTATGCAGTCGGCTCCCCTGGTCCATGCTTTCGATACGAACCTCTCTCGGTTGACGGGGACAAAGAGCTTGGACCTCCTGATGAGCTTCCGCGCATCAATCTGAGGTTTCCCCATAGGAATAGCCTCCATTCAGCGGCCCCCGGATTCAGGATAGAATTCCGGGGGAGATCACGGACAAATTCGTCTTAGGCCGTTCTCCTATTTTTTCTTGCCCTCCAATGTGCTCAATCTGTTCCTCACCATGGGAGCCATGACGGAGTCCGGGTATTTCTCCAAGAAGATTCGGTAGTTCTCAAGGGCTTCCTCCCTTTTGCCCAGTTTTTCGTAACACCTCCCGATATTGATATACGCCCATGGCTGGAGAAAGCTTTCCCCCATGTCCACGAGTCCCTGGAAGGAATCCAACGCCCTCTGGTAATCTCCCTGGCCCTCATAGGCATAGCCCAAATTCTGGAGCGCGAAAAGGCGATATAGCCTTTCGCCGGGGTTACCCTCCAGGAATGTGCGATATTGTTCCACGGCCCTATCATATTGCTTTCGCTTAAGAAACCCCTTTCCCAACTGTAACTGAGCTAATTGAGCGGCCTCGGTCTTGGGGTATTCCCTTTGGATCCGTTCAAATTCGTCCATTGCCTCCTGGTAAGCCTTCGAAGAGGGGTCCTCGGTTGACCTGAAGATCTCCGAAGCGCGATGGAACGAATTGAGCGCCTCCGCTTCCGCTTTTTCCGTCCTTACGCGCCACAAGACAATGGAAAAGGCTATCAATACGCCTACAATGATGCCGGTAAGGATGAGCTTCAGGTTTTCCCGTATCCACAGCAGTACCTTGGCTGTGGTGGAAATGAACTCGTCGGGCTCTTTCAACTTCTTCTTCGGAATTCGCTTCATTTTGGCCACTGTCCACCCTCCATCGATCGCCTTGACTTCCTCTGATACATCTAAAGCGGCCGTTTTGTCAATGGCTTCCTCGATATTGTGATTCGGTTCCACTGGGAGCCTTCGGAAAATACCCTCTGAAAATGAAACCTCGTGAGGGAACTGGATGCTGGGAGATTCCGTTCATTGTCCTTGACTTACGGGGTTATTTACCTTACGTTTTTGGACAATTAGTTCTCCCCGTGGGCGCGCCATGGAAGAAGAAACCCGTTTTGCAACAGAGACGCTTGCCGAACTGTATCTCAAGGGGCAAAATATCGAAAAGGCCTACGAGATCTACCAACAATTGCTCCAACAAAACCCCACCAATATAAGGTTCAAGGAGAAGGTGAGGGAATTGGAATTGCGGATGAGGGAATCGGGGCGCGTTCCCTCAGGGGGAGGTGCCCCGCCGGTAGGCCCCAGAAGGGACGTCGAGCGTGCTATTGGGGAACTCAAAGCATGGCTCAGCCGGATTCAAAAGGCTAAGAAGAAGTCCATATAGGAGAGGGGATTCACCATTCAAAATGGGAAACGAAAGAATCGGTCGTATAAGAGGAGTCCTGAGGGACGATAATATCGATGGAATCCTCATCACCACATTGGAGAACGTCCGTTATCTAAGCGGATTCACGGGAAGCGATGCCGCCCTGGTGATGACCGAATCCAAGGGCTATTTCTTAACCGATTCCCGGTATACCACACAGGCCAAGGAAGAGGTGTCGGGATTTGAGTTCATCGAATATAAGAAGAAAATCGAGGGATTATCCGATCTCATAAATGACTTGGGATTGAGCGGAGTGGGTTTCGAGGCCCAGGACCTGAGCTACCAGGCTCATAAAGAACTTGCTGAAAAGGTAAGCGGCGGCCAACTCATTCCCCTCAACGAGAGGGTAAAGAACATAAGAGCGGTGAAGGATGAGGAGGAGATAGGACGAATCAAAAGGGCTATCGATATTGCTTCTCAAAGCCTGAGGGAAAATGCCTGGAGGGTGGCACCTGGTAACCAGGAGAGGGAAATCGCATTGGAGCTGGAATTTTCCATGAGGCGCAATGGCGCCGATATCATAGCTTTCGATACCATCGTTGCCTCTGGAGTCCGCTCCGCCCTTCCCCATGGCAGAGCCAGCGAGAGAAGGGTAGAGGCAGGGGAGTTCGTCATTATCGATTTTGGTGCTCGATATCGAGGTTACTATTCCGATGAAACCTGCACCTTTTTTTGTGGGAAGCCGAATCGCCGCCAGCAAGAGGTTTACCAAATCGTTAAGGATGCGCACGATAAGGCGATTTCATCAGTCCGCCCCGGGATGAAAGCAACGGAGCTCGACGCCGTTGCCCGCGATTGGATCAGGGATGCAGGTTACGGAGACTACTTTGGCCATGGGACGGGGCATGGGGTCGGTTTAGAGGTCCATGAGAATCCGGTGATCGGTTTCCAAAGCAAGGACATTCTTGAGGAAGGGATGGTGTTTACCATTGAGCCAGGGATCTACATACCCGGATGGGGCGGTGTGAGAATTGAGGATATGGTGTTGGTGACCGGAAGCGGATGCGAGGTGCTCACCGGTCGCTCCAAGGAGGTTACGGTTATCGAGTGATGTAAGGGGGAAAACCATGCCCACGACATCTGAATTCCGAAAGGGGCTCAAGATCGAGCTGAACGGAGAGCCCTTCATTATCGTCGAATTTCTCCATGTTAAACCCGGAAAGGGGGGAGCCTTCGTTCGAACCAAGCTGAGGAGCTTGCTAACGGGAAATGTTCAGGAGCATACATTCAGGTCCGGGGCGAGGGTAGAAAGCCCGGACATCCAGGAGAAGGAGACGCAATACCTCTACAACGATGGAGAGAAATACTACTTCATGGATAAGGAATCGTACTGGCAGTTCGAATTGACCGAGGATCAGGTGGGAAGCAACAAGGATTTCCTCCAGGAGAACGTCACGGTAACCGTGCTTTTTCACAACCAGAACCCGGTTGGGGTGCTTCTTCCCACCTTTGTTGAGCTCCGTATCGACCGAACGGAGCCGGGCGTTCGCGGTGATACGGCCGCGGGGGGGACAAAGCCTGCGAGATTGGAGACGGGATCCGTGGTTCAGGTGCCGCTATTCCTGGAGGAAGGGGATATCATCAAGGTGGATACCCGCACGGGTGAATACGTTGAAAGGGTCCTGAAATAGCTCCATTCAGATCCCGTGTATGGTGTCCAACTCGCTCATCGCAGCTCGTCGGACACCTCTTCGAAACCTCTCGCAAATTTCCCTTGACAAGTCCCGGGAAATACCATAATTATTGATAACCAGGTTCGCGATTCATG
>CAYFXP010000448.1:0-4693 GCA_964346935.1 uncultured Syntrophobacterales bacterium | reverse complement strand
GTAACGGCGGCCCTCATATCGGAGAGATTAAAAAACCTGTCCTCCGAAGAACGGAAGAGGATCACATCGCTCATAAGGGCAATGGGTCTCCCCGACCGTATTCCAAGATCGCTTAGCCCGCATGGGATAGTATCCCGGATTAGGAGGGACAAGAAAAAGGAGGGGGATACCATTAACTTCGTCCTGCTCAAGAGGATAGGGATTCCCTTCGTGAGCGGAGAGGTACCCCAGGGCCTGGTCAGGGAAATAATCGAGGGGCTGGAGAAATGAAAAAAGCGTCCCTGCGGATCCTCAGGCAGAAGTTGAGGGAAAAGGACCGGGAGATTGTAAAGTTCCTCAACGAACGGGCACGGCTGTCCATCGAGATTGGTAAGGCAAAGGAATTGGAAGGATTCGAGGTCTATGATCCCGCCCAGGAGGTGAAGGTTTATGATCACATCCGGGAAATCAACGAAGGGCCCCTGCAGAATGGCGCCCTGAAGAATATCTTCGGGGAGATTATCTCCTCCTCCCGCGACCTCCAGGCGCCGAGAGTGGTTGCGTATCTGGGGCCGGAGGCGTCCTTTACCTACCAGGCCGCCCAATCCCATTTCGGCAAGAGCGCTCGCTACTGCCCGCAAACGAAGATCTCCAAGGTCTTCGGGCAAGTTGAGAAGGGAAGGTTTTCCTGGGGGGTAGTGCCCGTCGAAAATTCCCTGGAGGGATCCGTCAAGGAGACCGTGGACAGGCTGGTCTCGACACCCCTGAATATCCGGGCTGAGATCTTTCTCGGGATTTCCCACTGCCTGATCTCCACCTCTGAAGGGATGGAAAGGATAAAGCGCATCTTTTCTCACCCGCAGGCCCTCGCCCAATGCCGGGGGTGGCTGAGGAAAAACCTACCGGATTGTCCCGTCTCTGAAATGGAAAGTACAGCGGTTGCCGTCAGGAGGGTCCTCGAGGATAGGGAGGGTGCGGCCATTGGGAGCCAGCTCGCTGCGGTTACCTATGGGCTCAAGATCCTTGCGGAAGGAATTGAGGACAGCGCCTCGAACACGACGCGATTCTTCGTCATCGGAAAGGGGAGGAGTACTCCGAGCGGGAGGGATAAGACCTCCATGCTCTTTGGAACACCCCATGTGCCGGGCGCGCTCTATCACGCGCTGAAACCCTTTGCCCGCGAAAATATCAACCTAACGCGGATCGAATCCCATCCCATGAGAGAACGGATGTGGCAATACCTTTTTTTCGTGGACTTTGTGGGCCATAGAGAGGAAGAGAAGGTGGAGAAGTGCCTGGCTGATGTGGAGAAGGTTACCACCTTCATGAAGGTCCTGGGTTCCTACCCCAGGGGGGAAGAGCGGTGATCATCTGTGTGCCCATTATTGCAAGCACCAATGAGGCCGCGCTGAGGCAGATGGAGAGGGCTTTCTCCCAAGCCGACATCTTGGAACTCAGAATTGATCGAATCAGGGACGTCGATCTGGAACGGTTGATGAGCGGGAAACGGGGAGAGGTTCTGGTCACCAACAGGCGGAGGGACGAGGGAGGAGGGTTTCGTGGAACCGAGCGCCGAAGGGTGGAGCTTCTGAAAGATGCCGTGGCGCGTGGAGCTGAATACGTGGATATAGAGGTTCAGACGGATGGGGCACTGATCAAGGAGCTCTCGGCGAAGGCGAAGAACGATGGGCGAACGAGGTGGATCATTTCCCATCACGACTTCGCCGGGACGCCCCCCGGTCGCGCTTTGAGGGGGAAACTGGATGAATGCAAGGAGGCCGGGGCCGATATCATTAAGATCGTCACTTATGCCAACACCATCGAGGATAATCTGAGAGTCCTCGGGCTCATCTCCTTTGCACGGAAAAAGGGACTGGAGATCATCGCCTTTTGCATGGGGGAAAAAGGACGAATCAGCAGGATCATTGCCCCCCTCTTGGGTTCTTATCTCAGCTATGCTTCTTTGGAGAGGGGAGCGGAATCGGCGCCGGGGCAAATGACGGTTGAAGAGATGAAACACGTCCTCGAGATACTCGATAGAGTCGACGCCGACAGGGCCTAAATTGAAAATGCCAACACGACGGCCGATACGAGCATGATGGAAAATTCTTCGGAAATCTTTGCCCTGTTTGGCAATCCGGTGGGACATAGCCTCTCCCCACTCATGCATAATACCACGTTCGAGAGGATGGGGATCAATGCCCGATACATCCCCTTCTGCGTAAAAGAACTTGAGGCTGCTATCCGTGGGATCAAGGGGTTGGATATTCGCGGGGTGAGCGTCACTATACCCTTTAAGACTGCCGTGATGTCCTATCTGGATGAGGTGGATGAGAGCTCCCTCAGGATAGGGGCTGTCAATACGATCCTAAATGCCCGTGAGGGCATCCTAAAGGGATACAATACAGACTGGATCGGGCTTGTCCGAGACTTAAGGGAGTCTCTCGACATCAAAGGGAAGACCTTTGCCATACTCGGGGCTGGCGGAGCAGCAAGGGCTGCCGCATACGGTATTTTAAGGGAAGGGGGCATCGCTCTGATCCTCAACCGAACCGTGGAAAAAGGCGAGAAGACGGCGCGGGATTTCGGCTGTCTGTTCTCTCCCCTTTCGGAGGTCGGGAATATCGAGGCGGACTGTCTGATCAATACAACCCCCGTCGGCATGGCGCCCGATGCGGAGAAGTCACCAGTAGAGAGGGAGGGCCTCGGAAATTTCAAGTGGGTCATGGATATCATCTATAACCCCCTCAAGACCAAGCTCCTGAGGGATGCCGAGGAGGCGGGGTGCATTCCCCTTTCGGGCCTGGGCATGTTTGTCCACCAGGGGGCCGAACAGATAAGGATATGGACGGGGATGGAACCCCCCAGGACATTTATGAGAGGGATTGTTTTGAAGAGGCTGGAGGAGCGTGATGGAAATCAGGCCCATCAAACGCCTTGAAGCAACGGTTAAGATCCCCGGCTCCAAGAGTTACACCCAGAGGGCCCTGATCATCGGTGCCCTGGCAGAAGGGAGATCTATCCTGCAAAACGCCCTTCTATCCGAGGATACGGAATACCTAATGGAGGCGCTCAGATCTCTCGGCTCGGAGATCTTGATCAAGGATGGGGATATGGTCATCGGTGGAACCGGGGGCAATATCATAAACTCACGGGGGGAAATTTACCTGGGAAATAACGGAACCGCCATGAGATTTCTCACCAGCCTGGTATCCCTGGGAAAGGGCACCTTTACCCTCACCGGAGATCGTCGACTCTGTGAAAGGCCGATCAAGCCCCTTCTGGATGCCCTGAAAATACTGGGAGTGGATGCCCGAAGTAAACATGGCTATCCTCCCGTGGTTGTCCACGCCAACGGCCTTCGGGGCGGCAGGGTTGCCCTGGCAGATATTGAAAGCAGCCAGTACGTCTCTTCCCTTCTGATCTGCGCCCCCTATGCCGAGAAAGATACCCTAATTGAGCTTCGGGGCCATACCTCTTCTCTCCCCTATATTGATATGACCATAGAAGTGATGAAGGAATTCGGGGTGGAGGTGATCAGGGGGACCCCGAATTGCTATTCCGTGAGGAACGCTCAGCGTTATGAAGGAAAGAGATGCCGGATTGAAGGGGATGTCTCCAGCGCCTCCTATTTCTTCCTGGCTGCAGCCCTGTGTAAGGGAAGGGTTCGTGTCCAGAATCTCAATCCCCGGACCCTTCAGGGGGATATCAAGCTCCTTTCGATCATGGAAAGGCTCGGTTGTACCGTCATAAGGGGGAATTATTGGGTCGAGGTAGTAGGGGGTGAGTTAATCGCTGGTGAACACTTCTTTGATCTGGGTGATATGCCGGATATGGTCCCAACCCTCTCGGTATTGGCCGCCTTTCGGCCCGGTCGGACCATCATCAGGAACGTATCTCACCTCAGGACAAAGGAAAGCGATCGATTGGAGGCGCTAGTTACTGAACTCAGGAAAACGGGGGTGAAGGTGGAGCAAAGGGATGATGGCCTCATAATCGATGGGAATAGGCCCCATGACGCTGAGATAGAAACGTATAACGATCACCGGATCGCCATGAGCTTCGCCATCATGGGACTGAGGACACCAGGCATAAAGATTAAGGGAAAAAACTGCGTGAATAAATCCTTCCCGGGGTTTTGGGCAGAACTGAAAAATCTCTATTAGACCATGAACCTTATCTTGATTGGATACCGTTGTACGGGAAAGACATCGGTGGGAAAAAAGATATCAGAAAGGTTGCAAATCCCTTTCTATGACACAGACGAGTTGATAGAGAAGGATACCGGCAAAACGATCAGGGAAATCGTTGAGGAAGAGGGTTGGGAGTGCTTCCGGAAAGAGGAAAAGGCAGTCATCAGAGGCCTCTCGTCTCTGGCTCATACGGTCATTGCAGCGGGAGGCGGCGCGGTGGTGGATGCTGAAAACAGGAAGGCCCTGAGACGAAACGGGCTTTTCCTCTGGCTTACCGCCGATGTTAGGACGATCGTGGAGAGGATGAAAAACGATAGGGCAAGCAATGAACAGAGGCCCCCCCTTTCCAGCATTAGTCTGGAAAGGGAAACCTCGAAAATCCTCCGAACAAGGGAACCGATTTACCGGCAATTGGCTGATTTCACCATCGATACTTCGGGAAAAGAGATCGACGCGATTGCCGACGAGGTCTGTAACCTTCTTGGCCGTCGAAATCCATGGTTTGGCTGAAACGGGCTTCG
>CAYFXP010000447.1:0-6770 GCA_964346935.1 uncultured Syntrophobacterales bacterium | reverse complement strand
AGCCCCTTGTTGAGGTGCGCGATTGCTTCTACATTTGCCGATCGCTCTATGGCCAATTGCCCAGCCCGCTGCCAGTAACCAAGGGCCTCGTTACCTAGGCCCGCCTCGGTGTAGTGATTGGCTAACAGTTCAGGCTGGACCTCGACGGTCTCCGGAAATCGTTCTTCCAGAACCCGCGCAATCCGCTGATGGTACTGCTGTCTCTTGCTTTTCAGCAGCGACTGGTACGCCGCCTCCTGGATAAGAGCATGCTTAAAGGTATACCTGACTTGAGGCGGCACTCCCCGCTGGTAGAGCAGTTCCGCATCCACCAACTGAGCTAATTCCCTCCGCAACGTCGCCTCATCTCGAGGCGAAACGGCCTGGAGAAGTTCATGGCTAAACTCCCGACCCAATGTGGCTCCCAGTTGTGCCGTCTCCTTGACCGTGGGCAAACGATCCAGACGTGCCATCAGCGAGTCTTTCAGTGTGGAGGGGATGGCTAGCGGAGCAAGGGGGCCCACCATTTCGTAACGGTTCTCCAGCTCCCTGAGTAAGCCCGATTCAAGGACCATCTTGGTTAATTCTTCCACAAAGAGCGGCACCCCGTCAGTCTTGGTTACTACCTGCTGTAGCACTTCGGCAGGGAGTGTCTTTCCTTTCGCCACCCTCTCCACCATCACCTCCACCTGCCTGGGAGTTAAGCGGGTCAGCGTTATCTGGGTCAGGTGTGAGCGCATGATCCACGGCGGCTTAAACTCTGGCCGAAAGGTGAACACCGTGAGGATCCCGACCGTTGGCCCCTGGTCCATCAGGATGCTGAGCAAATCCACAGTTGAGGGATCGGCCCAATGCAGGTCTTCCACCATAAAAAGCAGCGGCTGTCTTTTCGCATCTTCTAGCAGCCACGCCAGCAACGCTTCCATGGTCCTCTGTTTCTGCACCTCAGGAGTCAAATTAAGGGGAGGGTACCGATCCGCCAGTGAGATCGAAAGCAGTGAGGCTAACAGGGGCACCACCTCTGAAAGGATAAAGCTGTGCTGCCCCAGTGTGTCCTCAAGCGTGCTCAGTTTATCCTGGGGGGTATCTTTCCGGGTAAACTTAAGCAACCGCTGCAAATGAGCGATCGCGGGATACAGCGCGCTATTCCGGTAATAAGGCGAACAGCGCCATTCAATTCTGGTGCAAACCTCTCTTGGTACGCGGTCCTTTATCGCCTGTAAAAGGCGGGACTTGCCGATACCCGCCTCCCCACAGAGCAACACCACATGCCCAGCATCTTCTTGAACCTGCTCCCAACGATCTAGCAAAAGTCCGATTTCCTGTTCCCTTCCCACCAATGGCGTGAGCCCGGTGCTAACGGCCGCATCGAGTCGACTCTCGGCGCCACTCTCGTCAAGGACGTGGTACACCTGCACAGGGGCTGAAACCCCTTTGAGCGTATGGAAACCGCAGTCCCGGCAGGTGAAGAACCCCTGGATGAGGAGATAGGTGGTCAAACTAATGAGCGCCGTATCGGGCTCGGCTATTTCCTGCAACCGGGCGGCAATGTTCGGAGTATCACCCAGGGCCAACTGTTCATGTTTTTCCCCTCTCCCCATCTCTCCAACCACTACCAGCCCTGTGTGAATCCCTATCCGAACCGCCAGCCTGAGGCCTTTGTCCGCCTCGAGGCCAGTATTTACTCGCCCCATCTCCTCTAGAATCCCTAGCCCTGTACGCACTGCACGTTGGGCATCGTCTTCGTGCGCGAGGGGATAACCAAAGTAGACTAAGAGCCCATCGCCCATATACTGGGCGATATGGCCCTCAAAGCGCCTGATCACATCGCCGCAAGCCCGTTGATAGGTATACACCATCTCGCGCAGTTCTTCAGGGTCGAGCTGTTCCGATAGGGCTGTGGAACCCACCAAGTCACAAAACATCACCGTCAACTGGCGTCGTTCGGCCCCGGTCGGTGTGCGTCCAACCGGTACCGATGGGGTACCGAGTCGCTGGCCGCACCCACCACAGAACGCTTCGTCTGGTTGATTGGAGAACCCGCAGGAGGGGCAGACAATGACTAACGGTGCACCACATTTGGCGCAGAACTGGCGACCTTCCCGGTTCTCAACCTGACATTGCGGACATTGCACGGAAGCCATCCTTCACAAGGCAATTATACTAAGGCGTTGCCGCATTTCGGATTGGAGTTACGGGTGATGGGTTCCCACATCTTTTTTCACGATATAGTACAATGGTGAACAAAGTCAAACTCCTTTTAAGTCGAACCAAAAACCGTTAAGGATTTTCAGATTTTTTTTGACACCGAATCCCCATTTGATACAATGACCGGAATATTGCAAGGAGGGTGCAGTACCGGTGGGGCCGGATCGCCATGGCATTCTTGGAGTCCTTGGAGAAATCGCTTCGCTCATACTACAGGGCCTGTGAGCTCTGTCCGCGCCGCTGTGGTGTGGACAGAACCGCAGGTCAGGTGGGCTTCTGCGGAGAGGATTCCCGTCTGCGCATCGCCACCATCGAGGCCCACATGGGTGAAGAGCCACCCATCAGCGGGAAAAACGGCTCCGCAACTGTTTTCTTCAGCGGCTGTTCACTGCGCTGCCTCTTCTGCCAGAACTACCAAATCTCCCGGGAAGGTCTGGGGCGTGAATGGAGCCTCGGGCAAGGCGCCGATCGCCTTGAAGCGCTGCACGAACAGAAAGGGATTCACAATGTGAATTTTGTAACCCCTGACCACTTCCTCCCACATACCGTAGCGATGGTGAGGGACCTGCGAGAACGCGGAATCCGTATTCCCACCGTATATAACCTCTCCGGTTACCAGGGGGTCGAATCCCTGAGGCTGATCGAGCCCGTTGCAGACATTTACCTCCCTGACTTTAAATACGCTGACGCGGCGCTGGCCCAAAGCCTCTCGCAGTGTGCCGACTATGCGGCGGTGGCTTTGGAGGCCCTCTGCGAGATGGTCCGGCAGAGGGGCTTTCTGGACGCGTTTATGGGGAACGATGAGGAGGAGATCGGCACATTGGGTGTACCCCCTGTACGGGAGGGAGTTCTGGTGCGGCATCTCATCCTGCCGGGTCATGTCGAGAATTCCCTGCAGGTACTGAACATGCTCTTCCTGGAATTTGGACGGGAGCTCCCCATCAGCCTGATGAGCCAGTACATACCCGTCCGAAAGTTCCCCGTGGGTTCTCCCCTGAACCGACAGGTGACCCGGGATGAATTCCAAGCGGTATTCCAGCACACGCGGGAATTGGGCTTAAGGAACCTCTTCGTCCAGTTCCCTGAGGAAGTCGCAAGGGACGCGCATCAGTTCCTTCCGGATTTCGGCGCGGTAAATCCCTTTCGTGGTAACGTGGGAAAACGAGATCACCCCGAAATGGGGAAGTGAGAAGAATATCGGGATGACGGGCAAAACAACTCGTCAGCAGATGATTGATATCTTGAGTAAGGATGAGATGAACGCCAGGGAACTTTCCAAGGCCCTGGGCATCCGGGAGAAAGAGGTCTTTGAGCACTTGTCGCATATTGCTCGTTCACTAGCAGCCCGAGGGAAAAAGCTCAACGTACAGCCTTACAGCTGTCTGGGATGTGGATATGTCTTTCAGGACCGAAAGCGCTTCAATCGCCCCAGTCGCTGTCCGCGCTGCAAGGATTCGCGCCTTCAAGAGGCGACGTACCGGATAGGTTAATGCCGGAGATGGCAATTAATCCATCCGGAAATGAATCTCAAGGTCGCTTTAGGACTAGTTTCCTGCCCGGAGTGGATTTCCCTCTTTACGAGAATTGCGAGCTATTGATGATGACACCATTAGGGGGGTGAATATTTGGGAAGGGAAATCATGAGTGATTACGAAGTCTTGAAAACGGAGGTTCTGATCATAGGCGGGGGTGCAGCCGGGGTTCGTGCCGCCATTGAAGCCGATAATCAAGGGGCAGATGTCTGTCTTTTGAGTAAGGGGCCCGTTGGCAGATCAGGGGTGACCCCATTGGCCTATCAGTCGTTGCAGGCGGCATTCGGCACCAGTGACCCAAGGGACAATCCCGACGTTCACTACCAAGATACCATTGTCGAGGGGAGATACCTTGCTGATGAGAACTTGGTAAGGGTTCTGGCCGACGAGAGCATCCCGAGAGCCCTTGATCTGGAGAAGTTCGGCATCAAATTTAAAAAACGAGGCGAAAAATTCTTCCAGGTTCATCACCCGGGCCAAACACATCCGAGAAACCTCGTTATCGTAGGTGGGGGATTTGGGCTGATTTATGGGTTGAAAGGGGAACTTCAACGCCGCACTCGTGTGGGGATTCTAGAGGATTTCTGCGTTTCCCATTTATTAGAGGACCGAGGAGAGTTCGTAGGGGCCTTTGGTTTGAATATGCGGGATGGACGCTTCTATGCCATCGGGGCCAAATCCATTGTCCTGGCATGCGGGGGCTATGAGGAACTCTGGGGAAACAGTGACACGCCACCGGATTCAACGGGGGATGGTGTTTTCCTGGGATTTGAGGCGGGAACTGATGTCATTGACCTGGAAATGGTGCAATACTATCCGACCGTGTTTGCCTATCCCGAGTCTCTCAGAGGGATATTGGTCTTATATGAAGCACTTCTCGAAAGGGAACGTCTCGATTTCAGGTTGGTGAACAATGATGGAAAGGAGTTCCTGCCCGAAGGGCCCATTCCCGCGCGCGATACGTTGACGCGGCTTATATTCACCGAGATTGAGGATGGGCGTGGAAGCGAGCATAATGCTGTCTACATTGATCCCGGCCGATCCTCGAAGAGCAATGAGGAAATCGACGGGCTCGTTAATAAGCTCTTAAGAGTTCCGGACACGAATCTGAAGAAGTTGGGAATAGACATTCGTAAGGACCGCATTGAGGTGTGCCCTGCGGTGCATTACACCATGGGCGGCATTCGCATTAATGAGAAAGCGGAAACGTCAGTTCCAGGACTGTTTGCCGCGGGAGAAAATGCCGGCAATGTGCATGGTGCAAATCGAATCTCCGGGAATGCCCTATCGGAGACGCAGGTTTTCGGGGCAAGGGCGGGGAAATTCGCCTCTGAATATGCTAAAGGGAGGCTCTATGGTTCTCTCCCGATGGGGGTAATCAAAGAGGGAGTGCAAGAATGGAATGAATTCATGGAAAAGAAGAAGGAAGGGATCCGTCCTCTGGTTCTCGGAAAGGAATTGAAGCGGGTCATGGATCGCTATATGGGGCCGAATCGAAACGAAGGGGGAATGAACGAGGCCCTCCGAAAGGTCTTGGATCTCAGGCAAAATGCTTTGCCAAAGGTGGCGGTCACGGGGGGCAGGGTATTCAACGTCGATTGGCGCACTGCCATTGAGTTTTCAACGGCCCTGGGTTTGGCAGAGCTCGTGATTCGGTCGGCCCTCTTGAGAAAGGAGACCCGGGGCCACCATTTCCGCTCTGACTTTCCCGAGGCGTTGGAGACACCCCAACACACGCTCGTCAGGAGAAAATATCACGAGATAGAGGTGGCCTTTAGCCCGGTCAGAAGGTATGATCAATAGGGAGATATCAATGGAGGAGCAGGTTATCCACGCACGGATTTTCAGGTATTCGCCTGGGGACAAGGTAAGCAGGGTCGAGACATTCGAAGTCCCTTATAGTCCCGGAATGACTTTTCAAACCATGCTCCGATACATTTATGAAAATACGGACCCGACGTTGGCATTCAGGGATTATCGCTGCGGCCGGGGGATCTGCAATACCTGCAGTATTAGAGTCAATAGCAAGGTCATACGGTCATGCCAGACACCGGTCCGGGCGGGGGAGGAAGTGCTCATCGAACCGGCAAATGATCGAATCATCAGGGATCTGGTGGTTGAACTGGATTGAATCATGTTCGTTTATTCCAGGGGGGAAAATCCGGTATTATTTCCGCCTAACGCCACGGTAAAGGGAGGGGAAAAGTGTCCAGGATTGTGGATTTGAGAAGCGATACGGTCACACAGCCGACAGAGGAAATGCGCGAAGCCATGAGAAACGCGGTTGTAGGGGACGACTACTATGGAGAAGACCCAACGGTGGTCGAGCTTGAGGAGTTGGCCGCGGAAAAGCTTGGGATGGAAGCTGGCTTGTTTGTTACGAGTGGTACTATGGGTAACCTCATCTCAATACTGACCCATACCCGGAGGGGGGATGCAATCATACTCGAGGCCGAGGCGCACGTTTATAGGTGTGAGACCGCACATCTCGCAGCAGTTGCCGGCGTCATGCCCAAAAGGGTGAAGGGAAATAGGGGCATCCTGGATTCGGCAGACATAGAGGAGGCAATATTTGCCGAGGGAGTTCTCTATCCCAGGACAAGCCTCCTCTGTGTTGAGAATACCCATAATGCCGCTGGCGGTACGTGCGTTACACCCGCACAGATGAGTGCCTTGAGAAGGGTAGCGAACAGTCATGATATGGCCATCCATGTGGACGGTGCCCGGATATTCAGCGCTGCTGTTGCCCTCGGCGTGGACCCAAAGGAACTTGCCAAAGACGCCGATTCCCTGACCTTCTGTTTATCAAAGAATCTTGCGTGTCCCTTTGGTTCGCTCATTGTTGCCAAGAGGGAATTCATCAAACGCGCGAGAAAAAACAGGCAGATGGTCGGCGGTGGAATGAGGCAGGCAGGGTTTATGGCCGCCGCGGGGATGGTGGCATTGCAAATCATGATCGATAGACTTGCGGAGGACCACGACAACGCCCGGACACTTGCTGAAGGACTTCTTCAGCTCGGATTGGAGATCGACATGGAGGCGGTTCAAACC
>CAYFXP010000446.1:0-4741 GCA_964346935.1 uncultured Syntrophobacterales bacterium | reverse complement strand
CCCTATGTCGGGGAGATACCTCCTCTTCTGCTCCTCATTGCCGAACATCAAAATGGGATAGGCCCCCAGCCCACTTCCCGCATAACTGGTGGAAATGCCGAGACAGGCCCAGCTCAACTCTTCGACGGCCAGACAATTCTCCAAAACCCCGCCGCCAAATCCCCCGTATTCCTCGGGAAGATAGACCCCGAAAAGGCCAGCTTCGGCGCAAACCTTCATGATCTCCCACGGGAATTCCTCCTTCTCGTCCAGCTCCGCCCTCACCGGAAGCACTTTGTCCACCGCGATCTTTCTCGCCAGATCCCTTATCATTTCCTGTTCTTCCGTTAGAAAGTAATTCAACCCGGGCCCTCCTCAATTAATGGATGATCTTCTCCCTGATCTGATCCAGTATCTTCATGACGTTTTTGTGTCCCATTTTCAATAGCTCTCGCCTTTTGTCGAGTTCCTCCACTAGGCGTCGGTTAAATGTCTTCTCCACCAGCTTGATACCGAGCAAAACCGCATTCATAATGGCCTTGCCCGATGAGCTCCCGTGGCATATCAAGCATATTCCATTGATTCCTAAAAGGGGGGCGCCTCCATACTCGGAATGATCCACCCTCTTCTCTAAATTGCCAAAGGCATCCTTGATGAGGAGATAACCGAGCTTCGCCTTCAGGCTCTTCTTGATCTCGCCCTTCAGGATCGTCCCGATGGCCTCCGCCAATCCCTCACTGGTCTTTAAGGCGACGTTGCCCACGAATCCGTCGCACACCACCACATCCGCGCTTCCATTATAGAGGTCCCTCCCCTCGACATATCCGGTATAGTTTAAGCCAGTTCGCTTTAAAATAGCATTGGTTTCCCGAGTCAACTCGTTCCCCTTAGCCTCCTCCGTTCCGTTGCTGAGAAGACCCACTCGGGGGCTCTCCATTCCCAGCACCAGCTTCGCATAAACACTGCCCATGATGGCAAATTGAATAAGGTGGAAGGGCTTGCAGTCCACATTTCCACCGGCATCCAACAGAATAGTGGCCCCTTTTGGCGTGGGGTGCACCGTCGCAATAGCCGGCCGTTCCACTCCCTCAAGTTTGCGCAGGATAAACATGGCAAAGGCCATGGCGGCACCGGAGTTCCCCGCGCTGACCGCGGCATCTGCTTCACCTTCTCTCACGAGGTCCAAAGCCACTTTGATGGAGTAATTTCGGTTCTGTCTCACTACGAGGGAGGGAGACTCATGCATTCCCACTGCATGCGGTGCGTGGTATACGGACAAGGGCAGACCGGCGGTGTCGTGTTTTTGTAGTTCGCTGTAAACGCGCTCCTCATCGCCCACTAAAATAACTTTGGCCCCGTGGCTACGCGACACCATAACGGCTCCCTCCACGATTGCCTGGGGCGCATGCTCGCCTCCCATGGCGTCCACGGCTATCTGCATATAGACTGGTCCCCTCCGTTGCACTGAGCAACGCTAAGCCCTTGGCGAACACGTCCATCAGAGAGCGTATGAGTCAAAGGGCTTAGGTCTCCTCTTCTCTGAAGATTTCTTCCCCCTTATACGTCCCACAGTGAGGACAGACGCGGTGAGGTAGTTTGGGCTCATTGCATTGGGGACATAGAGATAGAATGGGGGATGTCAGCTTCTTGTGGGTCCTGCGCTTATCCCTCCGTGATTTGGACAATCGTCTCTTCGGCAGTGCCATTGGTTCAGTTCCCTTTTCCGCCCCGCCCGATCTTAAGCCCTTTCAGAGGGGCAAACCGCTCATCGACAACTTCTTTTTTGCACGAACAACTTCCACGATTGAGATCCGCCCCACAGATGGGACACAACCCTTTACAAGATGCATGACATAAGGGTTTGTATGGGACTTCTAACAGGACTTGTTCTTGAATGATGGCCGAGAGATCGATTTCGCCTTCATGGTAGTAGCTCGACCTAAGGTCATCCTTATCGAGCTCTGCTTCCTGGGGAGGGGTCACGCCCTCGAAGGGAAAGAGCGTCACCTCGCAATCTGAATCGAGGGGGAACCGATAGTCCTCCAGACATCGACTGCACTGGAGGATCAATTCCGCCTGTATCCTCCCCCGTATCAATACGACCTCGTCCGACTTATTGATCCTCAAATGAGCCCGAACGGGTTTATCGAGGGAAAAATCGATACGGGGTAAGGGCAGAAGTCGCTCCTTGAAGCTTGACGGTTCCTCAACCAATTGAATCCCCATTCCCTCATCGGGTATATTTTGAGTGTTCAACGTCGTCACGATGCGTTTGTAACCCAAAATCCTCTGTCATGCTAGTTAAAGGCCCATTAGCAATGTACAACCTCGATTTAAAATATGCAAGTATAAGAAATTTTTCCCTTTTGTCAAGGGCAAATGCTCCCCTGATCCACCATCAGGGCTCCAACTGCCATTCGACAGGCTCATGGCCCTGAGTAAAGCCGAAGGGCCGTTCAACATGCGCACGGCCCTGAGCAAAGCTGAAGGGCTTCGTTACGCTTCATCTTTCATCATTGCGGTGTACTGGTGAATACCCCTCACTCCTAAAGATTCGCAAGCTTTGCATTTGGCGCTTTTTACTTTGCCGTCCCATTTTTGACCTTTTACGAGTTCATCAGTTTTGATGCTTAAATTGGACGGTGGATTTTGGCTCCATCTACCAAGGGGGATTTCCCCGTTTAGAGGGCACGCTTGTTAATGTGCTGAGGAGATATTACGGATAAAGGGAAAGGCGAGGAACCGCCCTCCCATGCAAGGCAATTTGAACCAATTTCCCCAAAATATTCCCCAACCCATTGTAATTGTCCAATGGTTTTTGTAAGATTTTACCATTTTCCATGGAGACACTACCAATGACGGATTGGAGCTCGGCCCTCAAGGTATTTGCCTTTGGTTTTTTCGGGGTGTTCATCACATTGGCGGTCCTCATGCTCGCAATAACCATTTCGGGGTACATCATCGCCAAACTATCCAAGGGGAATGAGGGCAAATAGCTCACGCGGAATGAGGAAAGGCGACCGTGGAAGGGTCCTTTTTCAATACTATCATTCTTAAGACTGGTCTCGTTCACGTGTACTGGGGACATGTGGTTATGTGGGCTATCGGATTCGCCTTCATCTATCTCGCCGTCAAGAAGGATTTCGAACCCCTCCTTTTAGTACCCATCGGTTTCGGAATTTTCATCGTGAATCTCCCCATCACACCGCTTATGGGAATATCCGAGGGAAAACGAGAGTTGATCAACATCTTTTACCACTACGGCCTCGAATGGGAGGTCATCCCTCCTCTCATATTCCTCGGAGTCGGGGCACTCACCGACTTCGGTCCCCTAATAGCAAACCCAAAGACCTTCATGCTGGGAGCGGCCGCGCAGTTTGGCGTTTATGTCACCTTTTTTGGCGCCCTTTTCCTTGGCTTTGGGGTCAAGGAAGCCGCATCTATCGGGATTATCGGAGGTGCGGATGGACCCACGACGATCTACCTCACCGCCAAGCTTGCCCCCCACCTGCTGGGACCCAATGCCATCGCGGCCTATTCCTATATGGCCATGGTCCCCCTGATCCAGCCCCCAATCATGAGGCTCTTGACCACCAAGGAAGAACGGATGATTGTTATGAAGCAGCTCCGGCCCGTATCGAAATTTGAGAAGGTCTTGTTTCCCCTTGTCGGTACGGCCATCATCTGCCTGCTGGTCCCGGATTCCGCCCCACTCATGGCCATGCTCATGCTGGGTAACCTCTTCCGGGAGTGCGGGGTGGTGGAGAGGTTGACCAAGACATCCCAAAATGAACTCCTCAATATCGTCACCATCTTCCTCGGAATCTCGGTGGGGGCAACCATGAAGGCGGAGGGATTCCTCCACTGGCAACCCATCTACATCTTCATTTTAGGGCTGATAGCCTTTTCCTTCAGCACGCTTGGCGGGGTGCTTCTGGCCAAGTTCTTCAACCTCTTCCTCAAGGAAAAGATAAATCCGCTCATCGGTTCAGCCGGTGTCTCCGCAGTCCCTATGGCCGCGCGGGTCTCCCAAAAAGTGGGTCAACAGGCTAACCCGAGAAACTTCCTCTTGATGCATGCCATGGGGCCGAATGTTGCCGGTGTGATCGGTACGGCCACGGCGGCTGGATTATTTCTCTCAATTCTAATGTAAGGAGCGTGATAACAATGCCAGAGAAAAAAGCTAAGAACCGCCTAAAGATCACGGACTTGACTTTCCGAGACGGGCATCAGTCGCTCTTGGCGACCCGCTTGAGAACGGAGGATATGCTCCCCATTGCAGCGGAAATGGATAAGGCCGGCTTTCACTCCATGGAGGTGTGGGGAGGAGCGACCTTCGACGTTCCCCATCGATTTCTCGGTGAGGACCCCTGGGATCGCCCAAAGAAATTGAAGAAAGTTATGCCCAACACCCCCTTTCAGATGTTACTGCGGGGACAGAACCTCGTTGCGTACCGAAACTACCCCGACGATGTGGTGCAGGCCTTCGTCGA
The DNA here is from genome assembly GCA_964346935.1 of uncultured Syntrophobacterales bacterium. Classification (GTDB taxonomy): domain Bacteria; phylum Desulfobacterota; class BSN033; order WVXP01. The sequence continues at coordinate 269 of CAYFXP010000446.1, read as the reverse complement.
GCAAGCCGCGGAAGTGGGAATCGATATTTTTCGCTGTTTCGATGCCGTCAACGATGAGCGAAACTTCGAGACGGCCTTCCGGGCAATACGGAAGTGCGGCAAACATATCCAGGGGTCCATCTGCTACTCCCTCACGGAGCGAAAGATGGGGGGCCCCGTATACAACCTCGAGTACTACCTGGAAAAGGCCCGCATCATCGAGGACATGGGAGCGGACAGCCTCTGCATCAAGGACATGGCCTGCCTCATTGCCCCCGATAACGCATATA
>CAYFXP010000445.1:0-8220 GCA_964346935.1 uncultured Syntrophobacterales bacterium | reverse complement strand
AGCCGAGGAAGGATCATATTCAATGGGCGGGAAATCCAGGCCCTTTCCCCCTTTAAATTAAAGCAGTTGGGGATAAGCTACGTACCACAAGACATAAACACGTTCCCTCGACTTACCGTGGAGGAGAACCTGATGTTGGGTGGCTGGACCTTCAAAGGGCAGCGCAAATTGGTCAGGCAAAGGCTCGAGGAGATCTACGATTTCTTTCCGGCCCTCGGGGCAAAGAGGGGCAAGAAAGCCACCTTCCTCAGCGGCGGGGAGTTGCAGATGCTTGCCATCGGTAAGGAAGTCATGACAACACCCGAGCTTCTCTTGGTGGATGAACCCTCTGCTGGCTTGGCCCCTATGCTGGTATCGGAGATCTACGCCTTCTTGGATCGGATTAGAGAGCAGGGGGTTACAATTTTTCTCGTTGATCAAAACATCACGAAGGCCGTCGAGGTTTCAGACTACATGTATCTTCTGGAAATGGGTATCATTAAGAAACAGGGGCCCAAGGAGGATTTTAAGGAAAAAATTCGGGATATCATCAAGGACTCCCTGATACCCGAGTAGCGCGAACCAAATCTTACGGGATTTCTACAATGCATTGAAATTATATTTTTTTATGGTCACGGCCGATCTATGATCTTCACGTGGAATCATGGAATAGTGGGTATCAAAAGCGGAAAGGCGGTACTTTTGGTTTAGAGGCGCTTCGCTTGAGGATCACTTCGCTGAGGCACAATCCAAAGTATTCTTGGCCTCCAGCCTCAAGTTGGCCGCAGGCGGACGTTCCTCCAACCTCTTTCAGGGTGATACCTATCCGTGAACCTCTTATTCCAATATTCCATTACTCCAGGATTCCAGCTGGGTTTTGAGCGGCGAAGAACGAGTTTTCCACAAATGTAATCTTGTACAGAGAGAAACATGAGAAAGACGGCTGACATTGTCATCATCGGAGGTGGAATCATCGGGGTCAGCATCGCCTACTATCTGGGAAAGATGGGGGCAAAAAATGTCCTTCTCCTCGAAAAAGACCTAATCGGCGAGGGATCCACCGGGCTCTGTGCAGGGGGGATCCGAAGACAGTGGACCACCGAGGTAAACATGCACTTTGCCCTTAAGGCCTTCGAAATATACCAGCATTTCAAGGATGAATTTGGTGTCGATCCCGAGTTTCATCAAACTGGATATCTCTTTCTGGCAACGAGCGAGGAAGAGCTCGAAATCTTCAAGGAGAATGTGGAGTTTCAAAACCGTTTCGGCGTTCCGTCTCAGATCCTCACCCGAGAGGAAGTCGAGAAGGAATGGCCCTTTCTGAATACCGGGGATGTCCTTGGAGGGGCGTTCTGTGAGACGGATGGGTATGCAGGGCCCTATGAGGTAACCGAGGGTATCGCCAGAGCGGCGAGACGTCATGGCGTCGGAATTCTTGAGAAGACAGAGGTCACATCCATCGAGGTGGAAGGAGATCGAATCGTCTCGGTCACCATCCCAGGAGGAAGGGTGGAGACGCCCATCGTCGTCAATGCCACGGGCCCCTATGCGGCCGACGTCGGGAAAATGGCGGGGATAGAAGTCCCGGTGAAACCCATCCGCCGTCAGCTTTTCGTAACAGATCCCTTTAACAAGATCCCTCCTTCCGTTCCACTTACCATTGATCACAAGCAAAACTTTTACTTTCGCCGGGAGGGAGAATCGGTCCTCTTATCCGGACCGCAGGATGAACAGCCCAGTTTCAACTTGTCCACCGACTTTTACGCCATGGTCGAGACTGCGGAAAAGGCCAGCCACCGGGTACCTGTTTTTGAAGAAGCCAATATCGCCAGGGGCTGGGGTGGTCTCTACGAAATCTCGCCGGACAACCATGCTATCTTGGGCATCGTCCCGGAGGTTGAGGGACTTTACTTGGCGAACGGGTTCAGCGGTCATGGCTTTCAACATGGGCCGGCGGTCGGAATGGTTATTGCCGAGTTGATCTTGAATGGAAGGGCCGAGACGATCGACATCGATCCGCTGGCGCTTAAGCGATTTAAGGAGGGGAAATTGATAAAGGAGACGTTGACCGCCTTCAGGGATTGAATGCTGCCCAAAGGAATCATCTTGAGATCCCTGAAAAATTCGTTCTTCGTTGCTCAAGAATATTTTTCGTGTTGGAAAAATCTTTACTTCGGAGGTTACAATTGGCGAAAGCGGTGGGAGGCAAAAACCTCTTCGGCCATGCAATCGGCATTCTGATGTTGGAGTCGAAATTTCCGAGGATACCGGGAGACATGGGTAATGCCACGACGTGGGACTTTCCCGTCCTTTACAAGGTCATTAAAAATGTATCTCCCGACGCGGTTGTGAGAAAGGGCGACAAGGGCTTGTTGGTCCCTTTCATTGAAGGGGCGAAGGAACTGGAAAGAGAGGGGGTGAGAGCCATCACGACAAACTGCGGTTTCCTCGCCATGTTTCAGCAGGAGATGGCCGAAGCGGTGGACGTTCCGGTCTTCACCTCAAGCCTGATGCAGGTCCCCCTGGTATATGCCATGTTGAAGCCATCCCAGAAGGTTGGAATAATCACTATTCACGGCAAATCCTTGGCTCAAAGACACCTCTCCGCGGTAGGTGCTGACAGGGTGCCTCACGTTATCATGGGCACGGAAGGGGAAGAGGAATTATCGCGGGTAATTCTCGAAGATGAGATGGAACTCGATGTGGAGAAATCAAGGTCTGAAATGGTGAAAGTTGCACGGAAAATGGTATCCGAACATCCGAATGTGGGCGCCATCGTACTTGAGTGCACGAACATGACGCCCTATGCAACTGCCGTGCAAGCGGAAATCGGACTGCCCATATTCGACATATACACCCTCGTGAACATGGTCTATCAATCAGTAGTGAGAGGGGAATTCTCAGGATACATGTGAAGACGAAAAAAGAGGAACGAATATGACCAATAACATTGTTGTTCCGGATGATTTTCCCACCGCCATATCTGGGACGAAAGCAGAGGAGAAATTGCGGACCCTGGGAGAGGTACACATCTATTCCCACAAGGCCGAAACCCAGGAAGAACTCGTCGAAAGGACCAAGGGATCCGAGGTGGTCGTCAACATTCGGGCCTACAGCCATTTTACCGGGGAGGTTCTCACCTCCTGCCCAAATTTGAGGATACTATCCATCTGGGGGACGGGAACGGATAATGTGGACCTTGAATCAGCGCGGAAACTCGGCATCACTATCACGAATACACCCGGGGCCAACGCCCTTTCCGTGGCCGAGCATACCATCGGCATTCTCCTTGCTCTGGCGCGACAGATTCCCCACCTGGATCGGGAAATGCGTTCGGGGAACTGGCCAAGGATGGAGATGGTTCAGCTGGGCGGCAAGGTCTTCGGTTTGTTCGGTCTGGGCGCGATCGGAAGATATGTGGCGAGGATGGCAAAGGGCCTCGGCATGGACGTGATTGCATGGACCCTCCACCCATCTCCAGAACGGGCAGAGGAAAGCGCTGTGCGTTTCGTTTCCAAGGAGGAGCTTCTCAAGAGCTCCGACGTGGTGAGCCTTCATCTCGGGTTGAATGATGAGACACGAGGATTTCTTAAGAGAGAAGACTTCGACTTGATGAAACCAGGGGCCTTTTTCGTGAATACCGCTCGAGCGGGCCTCGTTGAACCTGGTGCGCTCTATAAAGCCCTCAAATCAAAGAAGATCGCTGGAGCCGCGCTGGATGTTTATGAACAAGAACCCCTTGCCCCAGGCGACCCGCTGACGGCACTGCCGAATGTGGTCTTGACCCCTCACAATGCGGGGTTGACACCGGAGGCGACCATCAACGGGCTGATGATGGCAGTGGAAAACGTGGAGGCGTTTTTAGCGGACAAAGAGATCGATCCAACCTGTTTGGTGGTTAAGGGAAGCCGATAAAATCCCTTCCCTTCTCAAAAAACCTTGACTGGTCATATTATGTGTTTTAACCAGGATTCGCAAAGACACCTGCCTAAGCTGCACTTCAATCTAGTCTGACAGGCATTCGATCCGCAACTCTCAATAGTAGTGACCAACCGAAAACTGATTAATTCAGACACAAATCAATCCTTTTTGCCTATCCTCCGATGATCGATAATACCTTGAATTCGATGACCAAACAGGGTTATCCAGCTCAATCTACCGCGGTTTGGCAAATCCTTGTGGTATGCCCGACGCCGCGGATCAGGCGCGGCGGCAAGCCGTCGCCTGCATACGGCTTGTTAGGCTCTCCTTTCTTACGATCTCAGAAAATCACCCGGAATGTCGGCACTCTTTCTTCCAGCAAGGGCGAAGTAATAAAGTGGTTCACCTGCGAGCGAGAGTCGATGCCGGTAGCGTTCGAGATGGTACAGGTCCAGGTACTCAGAGAAGATCAATTCTCGAATGGCCGTCGAGAAACCGCTTGTATCGCTATTGTCCAGAAAGGTTTCCTTGATGTTGAATGCCACCCAGCCCTCAGCCTGAAGAAGATTAAAGGCTTGAATGAACGCCTCCGGTGGAATATCCCCAAATCCCAGAGCGGCCACAGTGGTGAGACAATCAAGAGACCATGATTTCATATCATCTCGTTCCTCCTTCGGGAGCTCAGTCAAGTCTGCCACGTAGTAGTGATCATACACCCCCGGTCTATCTCGCTCGGCCGCATCTGCAGCTTCTGGGATAATGTCGACGCCAATAATGCGGGAAACACCGAGTCCCTTGAGAATCTCACCCACCATGCCGTTTCCAGCGCCGAAGTCCAAGACCCGAAGTTCCGTGATACTGAAATGCGATTGATCGACGGTCGTCCTGAGAATATCGCATACCTTCTTGTGGGAGCAACACTTGAGTCGCTCGTAGAACACCTGTTCGTAAAGACCGGGTACCTTGTAGATCTCATGGTAGTCGTGCAAGCGAAGTTTGCGTTTCGACTTCCCGTCGAACAGGTAAAAAAATGCCTCATGTTGGTCCAGGTGGTGTGTTTCGCGGGGGAATTGAATTTTGTACCGTCTCGGCAATGTGTCTTCCTCCTTCTGTTTCTTTTGCCCAATTGTATATTGAATCGCTTTAGCTTTTTTCACCGAGCTGTGTTGGCATCCATTTTAGGGAAGTGTGGGAAAATAGTCAAGCTATATCGATTTGGTCTTACCATTGGACAGATATGGCCGAAATAGAAAGAGAGGGCTGGCTCATTTTTGCCAGACACCTATCTTGAACTTGCGAGGTGAGCGATAACTAACTGAACTATGGATTTTCCGTTAGTCCGCATCCGGTGCATGTTTTTACCGCAAATCAATAATTTTCGGTCCTCTCCACATACAAGTTGGCATGTTTAAGGAAGGAGGAAGGGGATGTTCGTGCAGAAATTGCTTATCAAATGGCTTTCGCTGTTAGGCTTAATCCCCCGAAATCACCGGAGCCGACGGCCGGATCCACGCCTCAGTTTTACGTAAGGTCAGAAAAAGCGGGAAGCAGAACAGATGGCCACCTTCGGGCTGACTGTTTGGTACTATAGGGTTTGTTTTTCTTGATCGTGCGGGCTTGAAATGGGGCGGCTTGCGTAAGTTACCGCAAAAGGTGCTAATCCCTCTTTTTTTGATATTATCGACTAGCCGCCTTTATAAGTTTCTCCCTCACCCGAAAACCGTACTTGAATGGGTCCTGTGGATCTATGAGAAGAGTATTAAATGCCATGATCCAGGCTTGGCCTGTGAATTCCGGTATAATCGCCTTTAACCCACCAACCTTCGTTTCATCTACTATTTTTGCCCTATAAATCGATCCGAGAATGCTTTCGGCCACAAATTCATCATGGAGCCTGAGTTTCCCTCTTGCATAGAGGCAGGCCATCCTTGCACACGTGCCCGTGCCACAGGGAGACCTATCGATATGTGTTCCTGAAATAAAGAAGTTTCTGCAGCTTGCTTCCGGATGACGGGGTGGACCAGTTATTATTACCCCATGTACCTCGTTAATGTCCTTTATCTGTGGATGTTGTACCTCAGTCTGCTCAACTGCACTGTCTCCTATTTTACTGGAGATTTTGATGAGATCATCAACATCTACTCGATCGAGATCTAAACCGAGTTCAGCGCTATCCACAATGAAGTAGAAATCCCCCCCATAGCAAAGATCCCCCCTTACCCGACCTACTTCAGAAACTTCCACAACGGCATCTCGCTCATAGAGAAATGAGGGAACATTTCGTATGGTAACGTTCTTTACGGCTCCATCCTCTATCGTTGCTTTTGTGGTAACGAACCCGCTTGGTGTATCAACTATTACAGTTGTAATGGGCTCTCGAGCCTTCACAAGTCCCGTTTCAACTGCCACCGTAACCGCTCCGATAGTCCCGTGACCACACATCGTCATATAGTCATAAGCCCCTCTATAGATTATGCCCAAATCCGCCCGAGGGTTAGTCGGGGGAGTTACTATGGCGACGAACATATCATCATGCCCCCTCGGCTCCCACAATATGCCCGTGACCAGATCGTCATATTTATCCTTCACATAGTTCAGCTTTTCCATCATCGTCTTTCCGGGAATATACGGAAAACCGCCTACAACCACCCTTGTCGGGTTACCCTGTGTGTGGGAATCCACGGTCGAAATCGATTTCTCAAATCTCATCTTCGCTCCTATCTATGCTTCACCAATGTTTTCTCCAATTCTATTGAAGAAGAGAAGCTCATCGATACCGAGCCTGCTGCGGGGCTTTGTGGGCCCTTCCTCTTTGGGATACCCCAGGGTGAGCAGTGCGGCGACTTTCCACCTCTTGGGGATGTTGAGGATTTTCCTAATGGCCTTTCCCCTGAACCAGCCGATCCAGCAGGTGCCCAGGCCCATTTCCGTGGCCGTCAGGACCATGTGCTCCCCTGCAATCCCGATATCCAGGAGGTAGTACTGTAAGTCCGCCACCTTTGCTCCCGCTCGATGGACAATCCAATCCAGGTGGGCACAGATGACGATAATGACCGGGGCTTCTTTGGCCCATCGATTGGGAACCACTAATCCCATCCCCTTCTCAACCAGGGCATCCCTTAGCGTTGAATCTTCCACAACGATGAACCGCCATGGTTGTACATTGCTGGTTGAAGGAGCCAGGCGCGCCGCCTCAACGATCTGGAGAATCTTTTCCTTCTCTACCGACTTGTCTTGGTAACCCCTGACGCTGTACCTCCTTGCAATGGTTTCCATCACGGTTGTCATTTCTCCAATTTCCCCCCTAATGTGAGAATGCACTCCAGTCTTACTTTTATGTGAAATTGAAAGACGGGTCAAGGCTATTGAACTTATTATATCTCATGAGCCACCAATTTGATCGTAGAGCATTGGCGGATTATTCGAATCCCACTCCTACTGAGAAGCAAGGCTAACTGGGTGTGCTTAAGTGCTTGGACTACGTTCAGGGAGGCTGAAATAAGGAGGGATGTATTTGACTAATAATCCGGAGAATAAAAGCGAGAACTGCGTCCGATCCCGAGAAACCGATAGCCTTTCATATAATCCCGATTCATTAATTCCTAGGAATGGTATACAGCTAAACCAACTATATATTTCTGATCGTAGTCGATAAATCTTTCCATATAGACCTAAGTACAACTACATCGTGACCTATTTCGATCATTCTACACCCTAAATTGATATATTTCTTCGCCTCTTCATCCCACGGTTGGCCCACACCTATTGCGACAGGCTTATTATATTTACTGGCAACCTCTATGGTTTTCTTGAGAGCGTCTTGGACCTTCGGGTGGTTCTTCTGCGGTCCCCGAAGGCCTAACGACATGGAATAGTCTGACGGGCCAAAAAGAGCGAAGTCGAGCCCGTCTAAAGATAAAATCGCATCGAGCTTGCTCATTGCTTCCTCATTTTCTATCATGACCCCAACCAAAGTTTCGTTATCGCTCCAATTTACCCAATCCTCACCCGCTCTTGCTCCCCACTGACCAGAAAAACAAAGACTTGAATATCCTCGAGTTCCTCTGGGAGGAAATTTTGCAGCGCTTACGACTTCTGCAGCCTCTTCTTTCGTGGCAATATCGGGTACGATAACCCCACCCGCCCCGACTTCCAGGGCCTTACGGACGATGTAAGGATCGCCCTTGTCGATACGCAAAATCGGCGTAATTTCGGCTAGATATGCTGCCCGAATCATGTGCTCCATCGACTCATCTCGCCTCCAGGAGTGTTCATTATCGATTCGAACGAAATCTAGCTTGCTATATCCGGCAACTTCGA
>CAYFXP010000444.1:0-4692 GCA_964346935.1 uncultured Syntrophobacterales bacterium | reverse complement strand
TATTGGATGAGAAGCAAACCCTGTGCGGCAGCTATTTTACCAAGGAGGACCTCAGGAAACTTCCCCCTCGTTTCGCAAGGAGTAACTTCAGGATCCGGCCGATGCCGAGCAAGATGCGGGTACCCCCGCGCACAAGCAGTCCCTTTGTCGTAATCTTCCCCAATATGCCCCCTGATGCAAATGAGTTTCAAGTAGAAATCGTTGACGCTCCAAATGCGTAGTTGCCCATTCCGACCATGTTTGGACCCTCTATACCTTCGACAGGAGCCCTCGAGCGCTCCATGCCGCAACCACTTGCTTTAGCCACCATCCTATTGACCCCGGTTCCTCGGGACAACTTCCACAGATCGGGAAAGGCCCTGGGGCTCTCACGGTGGAATCTCATCTCCAAGGAGGTAAATCGATGGATGTGCAAGGAAAAACCGTCCTGATTTTGGGTGGAGCAGGGGAAGTAGGATTGGAAGTTTGCCGGCTCATTCTTATGGAGGCGCCCAAGAGGCTGATCGTCGCATCCTCCAGAAAGGAGACCGGAGAGGCTGCATCGGCCAAGCTTCGGGCCCGCTTTCCGGAGATGGCGGCCGAGATCCACGCCGCCTTCGGAAATATCTTCGTCAGAGCCGATCTAAAGGATACGAGAAAGAACGAGATCCTCTCTAACGCCGCTTACCAAGAGCTGGTCATCGGGGATATTCTGAGCGAATTGAGTAAGGAGATCATCTCCTCAAGCTTTCTCTACCAACTGTTCCACCGATATCGGCCCGACATCGTGGTGGATTGCATCAATACGGCCACCGCTTTCGCCTATCAGGACATCTACCGAAGTGCTCACGAGGTAAGCGACCTGCTGGCCTCCTCCGATGATATCGGCGGGGTAAAAGATGCAACTCGAAGGCTATTGCTTACCCTCTATATCCCGCAGCTTTTGAGACATATCCAAATCCTCCATGAATCCATGAGGCGCGTTGGCACCTCCATGTATGTAAAAGTGGGCACGACTGGTACAGGAGGCATGGGCTTAAATATCCCATACACCCACGGTGAGGAAAAACCCTCTCGGGTCTTGATGTCGAAATCGGCCCTGGCAGGGGCACACTCCATGTTGCTCTTCCTCATGGCGAGAACTCCCGATGGTCCAATAGTCAAGGAGGTCAAGCCGGCCGCAGTCATCGGGTGGAAAAGCATCGGTTGCGGACCCGTGCTCAAGGGGGTGGGCACCATTCCCCTGTTCGATTGCCATCCCGAGGCAGGATGCCAACTGAACCCGGGCGAGGTCTTTGAATTCGCGAAATTGAAAAAGGGCATTCCCTTGGAGGGAAGGAACCTTGAATCGGTATACATCGACACCGGTGAGAATGGGGTCTTCTCCCTAGAGGAATTCAAGGCCATCACTACCATTGGCCAAATGGAATTCCTCACCCCTGAGGAGATTGCACGCGCAGTCCTCTCCGAGATAAAGGGGGGAAATACCGCTAAGGACATCATCGATGCATTGGACGGGGCCATCATGGGCCCGACTTACCGAGCCGGCTTTTTGCGAAGGCTCGCCATAGAGCAGATGGAAAGCCTTCAACGCAGCGCTGGTAAGGAAGGGGTAGCCTTCGAGATACTCGGTCCGCCGCGTCTATCGAAGCTCTTGTTCGAAATTCACCTCTTGCACAAGGAGTTCCATACCATGGAAAATCTACTGAATGTCGATGCGAAAAAAATCTCCCAAACCCTTTTGAGGCGGATAGAGACCGATCAGGAGGAGCGGGTGGAGATGATCTCCGTTGGCATCCCAATACTCCTGCCCGATGGAAGAACGCTGCTGCTTTCCTCCCACAGGCCTCCCGAAAAGGGTTGGGAGAGGCAGAATTGGGCGATAACCCCCCAGTCCATCGATCAGTGGGCGGAGCAGGCGTGGGTGGATCTAAGGCCCAAGAATATGGAGCGGTGGTGGGACCGGTTTAGGAAAATCCTTCAGCAGGATAAGGAGGCATCGGCAACGAGCAGCTCGCTCTTCGATCGTGGGCAGGGTTTCTGGAAAAGAACCGACAGTGGGGAATTGGTCATTGACCCCGGAGAGGTTGCCGGGTGGATTCTTACCTATGAGGAAAAGGGGGAAAGGATAAAGGATTAGGGCTCATCCATTGGCTCTTTGAAGGGAATTCTGAATATCCATAGAGGAGCTCGCCTCCCTAAAAACTGTTAACAAAAATCCTTCGATGTTCGGCCCAGGAGATTTTGGGCGAGAGCCCGTGAGGGATTATCTCTCTCCTTGAAAGATACCCCACCTGTCATGCCCCTTTTCGCTCGCGATGCCCGGGCTTTTTCAGAAGCTAAAAACACGTCCGGATTGAATCCCTTGAAAAAAAGGGGCCTGCGTGATAAAAGAAATTATCATGAAACTCCGGGTGGGCGCTAATTGGGATATCGCTTTCCTTGATGCAGTGCAAGGGACATCGGTGGATGCCCTGTTTGGGAAGCTCCCATTTGATGTTGTAGGGGGAGCGAGACCCGGGTTTGTCCTCCCCCAAGTGAATCGAAATGACATCGAGCGATATATACAGGCCTGCCACGAGAGGGGGTTGGAATTCAGCTACCTGCTGAACGCCCCGTGTCTCGGAAATCTTCAGTACTCCAAAAGAGGGTATGGTCAACTGGTGGATCTCCTGGAATGGATCGACGAATCCGGTGCGGATTCGGTGACCGTGGGCATCCCGTACCTCGTCGACCTCGTAAGGAAACGTTTCCCTCGACTCAAGATCAAGATCTCCACCACGGCCCGGGTCAATACCGTGAGGAAGGCCCTTCAATACGAAGCTATGGGGGTCGAAGAGATCATCGTCGATGAGCACATTAATCGGGAGTTCAAAACCCTAGAGGCGATCAGAAAGGCAGTGAGGTGCAACCTGGAGCTCATCGTCAATAACATCTGTCTGTGGCAGTGTCCCTATAATTACGAACATGTTAACCACGATGGCCATGCCTCAAGGGACGGGGAGAACGAGTACTGCTACTTGCAGTATCCAGGGTATCTCTGCCTTTACAGGAAATTGACCGAACCGGTGGAGCTCCTTAAATCGCCCTGGATTAGACCTGAGGATATCCCCCATTACGAGGATATGGGCTACGATCATTTCAAGATTACGGAACGGTTTAAACGCACCCCCCTCCTTCTCGAACACGTGACGGCCTACGAAAGGCGACGTCACGACGGGAACCTCTTGGATCTCTTTACCCTTCCGAGAAAGGGGGCTTTCACACCGGTCCATTTGCAGTACTTCATTAAGCCCGAGCACGTGAACATTATGAAGGTCTCCGAATTGAGGAAGGTTTTCGACCTGGAGGTCAGGGAACTCATCCACCTGGATAACAGCAAACTGGACGGCTTCATTGAACATTTCAAGAAAAATGACTGTAATCAAACCCCCTGCTCGGGCTGCGGGTATTGTGAAACGGTCTTCAAGAGGGCCGTGGTGCTAAAGGATGAGGAGCTGAGGAGGGCTGCCCAGAGAGTGAGGGACTTCTCTGAAAAGCTCACCTCGGGAGAGATTTTTGAAATCCCCAAATCCCACGTGATGTTTCGTATTCCCTTTTTCAAGTCCGTTCTCGAACGTCTCCTCACGTGGCGTCTCGAGAGAGAACAAACCATCGATTGAGCGGAATACGCGATATGAGATTCCTGCTGGTCGATCCACCCCATAAGATCTGGACGATTCTTCGAGCCTGGGTTCCCTCCCCGGGATGTGTCCAGTTACTGGCCTTTCTGGAAAGGGAACAGCTCGACATCGACTATATGGATTGTACCCTCAATGAAAACCCCTGGGGAGATTTGGAGGAGAAAATCCGAAGGGAAAAACCGGAGGTGGTCGGCATCTCCGTGATCTGCACGGCCTTCATCTATGACGGAATGAATGCGGCAAATCTGATTAAGGCCGTCAATCCCCAGTCCATCATCATCATGGGTGGAGAGCATCCTTCCCTCATGGCGGAGGAAACCCTCAGGGATTGCCCCGCCGTGGATTACATCTGCGTCGGAGAGGGGGAGGTGACTCTGACGGAATTCCTAAGGGCCCTTGAGAAGAAGGACGATCTCTCCGAGGTCTTGGGCCTTGCCTATCTCGATGGAGACGGAGAATTCGTCTATACCGGGGATCGTCCCTTCATAGAGGATCTCGATACCCTTCCAATGCCCGCTTACCACCTCGCTAATATGGAGCATCCCTACGTGAACCTCCCATCCGAGGGACGCAGGGGGTTCGTGGTCAATTTTGGACGCGGATGTCCCTGGGATTGTATCTTCTGTTCGGAATCGGCCTTTTACAAGAAGACCTGGAGGAGCCGCAGCCCAAAGCTCATCGCCGATGAACTCGAGCTCCTTAAGGAGAGCTATAACCGGGATATCTTCTACGTGGGAGACAATACCTTTAACGTCACGAGGGAGCATGGTATTGGGTTCATCGTGGAGATGCTCAAGCGAAAGACGAAACAACACTTCTGGCTTCAATCACGGGCCGATCTCATCATCAGGGATGAGGACCTTCTCGCCGGTTTTAGGGACGCAGGAGTCTATCAGTTCATGATGGGGCTCGAATACCATAAGAACTCCGTTCTTGCGGATATCCGGAAGCGCCATTCGGCAGAACAAGCCCGTAAGGCCATGGAGCTCCTCAAGAAACATAAGCTGATGGTCATGGCGACACTGCTCAT
>CAYFXP010000443.1:0-8241 GCA_964346935.1 uncultured Syntrophobacterales bacterium | reverse complement strand
TCCACCGTATGGGGGCAGGCTACCTGGGGCTCCAATCGGCTGACGTCGTAAAGCAGCTCCCTCTCGTAATCCGCATCGGGATCCGCTTTGATCACCTGGAAATTGCTCCGCGCCCTCGGCTCAAGCCAATCCAGGACCTTCTCGTCAGGCTCTATGAAGCCGTTTTTAGCGCCCATTTCGACGCTCATGTTGGCGATGGTCATACGGCTGTCGATGGAAAGCTGAGCGATGGTATCACCATAGAATTCCACGGATTCGTACGAGGCCCCGTCAGCCCCAATATCCCCGATGATGTGGAGAATGATGTCCTTGGACGTAATCCCCTCCGGCAGTTTCCCTTCCACGGTGATTCTGAGGCTCTCAGGTATTCGAAACCAGATTTTTCCGGTAGCAAGGATAACCGCCATTTCACTGCGTCCGATGCCCGTGGCAAATGCCCCAAAGGTCCCGTAGGTGGTTGTGTGGGAATCGCTTCCGACGATGATCTTCCCCGGCAGGGCAAACCCCTCTTCCGGCAGCACCTGATGGCAGATTCCGGTATTCACGTCGTAAAAGTGGCAGATGCTATATTCTTTCACAAACTCTCGAATGACCTTATGGTTGAGGGCATATTGTTCCGTCGGAGCCGGCGTTGCGTGATCCAGTATGATCACGTGAATCTCGGGTTTGAACACTTCGTCCACACCAATTTCCTTGAATGTCTGGGAGATAGCGGCGGTGTTGTCATGGGACATGGCCACATCGGGAATGACCTCAACGATTTGGCCGGCTCGCACTTCTCGGCCCAGCTTTTTAGAAAATATCTTCTCTACGAACGTCTGTCCTTTATTCATTTCCGTCATGTGATCTTTTGATGGGGTCAACCGGATTTTACCGAACAATTCCGCAAATTTCCACACGTTATCCGTATAATAATGATACGCTCGAGGGAATTCAAAATGAGGGTGTTCTGCCTATTGGGTTTGTTGGCCGAATTCCCATTCGCTCACTGAAAATAATTTTGGACCATTCTAGACCTCGCTTCACTGCAAAGAGCGCCTGTTCGGCGCTACTTCGTTCCCATACCTCGCCCTTTGAGCTCAAACATTGGATTTGCGGCCGATTCGCTTCACTATCAATGGTCAGCCAAAATTCTTTAATATTCGCTCCAGGGAACCCGGCAAACAACCCGTTCCGAAACGGCAGCTTCCTCGTCCTCGATGGGTGCCCCAATTCTCAAGCAAATCTCGCTCAGGGACAACGGTATCCCCAGGCGAACCGAGGAAACTTCACTCGGGGGAATGTTGACACCCTCATCACATTGAAGTACGCTCGGCGTAATCTATGAGGAGGAAATGAGTATGACGGAGAAGCTTATTTTAGACGTAGAGGCAAGAAGCGCCGAGGAGTTAATCAAGCACACTGCAGGGCCTGGAACCAGATATGTGTTTTCTGACCACAACAACAACCCGGAGGGTAACATCTACACGATTGTACGAGTCGTTGAAAATGTGGATCACCCCGAACAGCACGTTGAGCCCCACAGTCACGAGTACGAGAGTTTGTTTATCTTCAAGGGGAAGAACCCCGATCTAACAGGATTGGAAGTAGAGGTTTTTCTCGGAGATAAATGGCATAGAATTGAGTCTCCTCGGGCGGTCAGAATTCTCCCCGGGCTCAATCACACCTACCGTTTCATACGAGGTTCGGGAGAGTACTGGAATATCGTGCTCACCCCCGGAGCAGAATACAATATAACGATAAGATGAATGGGTCCTGAAAATCATTGACAATTCGTTTGTACGGATCTATACTGGCGGCACCGTGAGGACGGGGACAATAGCTAAACGGGATTTCATTATTAGGGGGGGAAAGAGGGGAGGTGATGAATAACAGGGTAAGTCACAAGCGTTGTAAAGGGTAGTGAACATGAAGAAAGGGGGGTTTACGATGAAATTGCGCTATAGCTTTTTAACCACTGTATTGGTAGTTACATTAGTCCTCACTCCTATTGTTGCCCTATCGGCGGAATTGGCAAAGGAACAGGTGTGGCGCTGGGCTCACCACACCACGGACCTCGATACATTGGATCCAGCATTTGGCGTTGTTGACGGGTCGTATTCGGTAGGGTCGTACATGTTCAACGGTTTGGTGCGGTTGCGGCCGGGCACGCTCGACTTCGCCAATCTGGAAGGCGACCTGGCAGAGTCCTGGGAGATCTCCAAGGACGGTTTAACCTATACGTTTCATCTTCGGAAAGGAGTCCAGTGGCACAAGGGGTACGGAGAGTTCACCGCTGAAGATGTAAAGTACACCTTTGATCGGCTCCGGGATCCCAAGTTAGGCTCCCCCTACGGGGCAAAGTACGAGATCATTAAGGAAGTGAAAGTCTTGGGTCCCTATAAAGTCCAGATCATCTTAAACAGCCCAAGCACGTTCTTCCTACTGGACCAAGTGCTCGCCTACCAGGCCGGAAATATCGTATGTAAGAAGCAAGGGGACAAGGTGGGGAATAAGAACCTCGGCCTGGAAGTCATAGGCACGGGGCCCTTTCAGTTTGAGAAGTACTTTGCCAAGGAGAAGATTATACTCACGAGGAACGAAAAGTACTTCAGGGGAGCGCCGACCTTAGAGAGGGTGGAAATCCACTTCATGCCGAATGTTGCCTCCAGGACCCTGGCTTTCGTCAAGGGCGAGCTGGATGCCATATACGGGAAGCGTGATCCCAAATGGGTCAAAGACGTAAAGAAGACGCCGACGGTGATCGTGGATGCGGTCCCGCTGGGCAGTGGCTGTGCCTTGCACTTCAACATGACGAGAAAACCGCTCGACAACCTAAAGGTGAGAAAGGCCCTGGCGCTGACCGCGGACCGCAGGATATTCGAGGAGTACTTTCGGGGGATATATTATAAGATGACGGCTCCTGTTCCCCCCTCCTATTACGCAGCACTTCCGGAGGATAAAACCCCTGAGGAGCTCCTGTACAACTATGACTTGGAGAAGGCGAAGAAGCTGCTGGAAGAGGCTGGCTACGCAGGTGGTTTCAAATTGAAGGCCTTTTCGACCACCAAACCGTACTATCTGGCCCCTCTGGAGATCTGTAAAGAGCAGTGGAAGCCACTGGGAGTGGACCTGGAAATCACGGTAGTCGATCATACCACCTTCCACGCTAACATTAGAAAGGACATGAACGCTGTGGTCGTTTACTACGCAGGTCGTCCGCCCGTTGCTGACTCCTATCTCACCCAGTGGTACCACTCCGCTTCCATCGTTGGAAAGCCCAAGGCGATCACAAACTTCTCGCACTACGGCGATGTGGATGCGGACGAAGATGGGAAGGTAGATAGCATCGACGCCTACATTGAGGAAGCCCGCGGTGAGCTCAATCGCCAGAGGCAGAGAGACCTCTACTACAAGGCACAGTTACAGCTGCTGATGCATGTGCCGTCCAAGCCACTCCACGAGTTGACAAAAGTCCTCGTGCGACACAATTACTTCGACCCTGGTGTTGAGATCAAGGGATCTATGATCTTCGGCTATCCTCTTGAGAAAGCGAAGATCTTTAAGCACTAAGGGGGGAGAAATGAAGGCGGCTGGGACGGGGTCCGGAAAGGGCACCCACCCAGCCGTTTATCATTATGCTTACCTATGTAATTAGAAGGATACTGTCGGCGATTCCCACGATCCTGGTCGTGATAACCATTGTGTTCTTTGCCGTCCGTGGATTAGGTGGTGATCCGGCAATAGCAATCCTTGGCGACAGGGCTACGCCTCAGGCTCTTGAGGCTCTCAGGGATAGGCTGGGGTTGAATCAGTCCCTTTGGCAGCAGTATACCTCATTCCTCTGGAGGCTGGCGCATGTGGACCTGGGCAGGGACCTCCGCAATGACATCCCGGTCGCCAAGCTCTTTGCAAGGGCTGTTCCCTATACTATAGACCTCGCCATATGGGCCACGGTAATTGGAATCTTGATAGGGGTGCCAACCGGCGTTCTCGCGGCATTAAAGTGGAATTCTCCCCTGGATTTTGTGGGGAGATTTATCGGTATCCTCGGATTTTCCTTCCCGACGTTTTACCTCAGTATATTGCTTCTTTTCATCTTCGGGCTGGTCCTCGGTTGGTTCCCGATGATGGGCGGTGGCGGAGATTACAGCAATCTAGCCGATCGGGCATACCACCTATTTTTGCCAGCCCTGAGCCTTGGCCTCATAAAAGCGGCGTTTGTGATGAGGTTGACGAGATCGTCTTTGCTGAACGTACTGCACGAGGATTATGTGCGGACTGCTCGCAGTAAAGGGCTTAAGGAATGGTTAGTGATTTATAAACACGCTTTGAGGAATTCCCTCATCCCCGTTGTTACAATGATTGGCCTCTATTTAGCTGTAACCATAGGCGGATCCATAGAGGTTGAGATCGTCTTTAACCGACCCGGGCTTGGTAAGTTCCTGATAGGCGCAATACAAGAACGGAACTACTCGGTGATTCAATCGGGCCTGGTGGTGCTGGCCGTTTTTATCGTTCTGGTGAACCTCATTACGGATTTGTCCTACGCCTTGATCGATCCTCGAATAAAGTATGATTAACGGCCAGGGCTGTTTGGGAGGGGGCCGATAGAGTGCAGGTAAAACGATTTTTAAGAAATAAGATATCCTTTGTCGGCTTCCTATTGGTGATTCTCGTAATCTTCGTGGCGGTGTTTGCGCCCTGGATTTCGCCGTATGATCCACTGAAGCATAATGTAGTTAACCGCTTTGCCGATCCAAGCCGGCAACATTTCGGTGGAACGGACCGTTACGGAAGGGATATATTCTCCAGGACCATATGGGGGTCGAGGGTTTCATTAGCCGTAGGGTTTTTAGCCACAATTATTGGCGCCACTGGTGGTACCTTTTTGGGCCTCATCGCTGGATACAGTAAGGGAAGGGTCAGTAACGTCATAATGTGGCTGACAGATGTATTTATGTCCTTCCCCACGATGGTGTTGGCCATTATCGTCGTCGTTGCCTTTGGGGCAGGTACCAGGAATGTAATACTTGCAGTTGGGCTGGCCTTCACGCCGCGATATATCAGACTCGCTCGGGGCTCCACACTTTCCATCGCTGAGCAGGTGTACGTAGAGGCAAGCAAAGCTACAGGCCGATCGGATTGGGGGATAGTATTGAAACATGTCTTGCCGAATATAGTGGGGGCGATAATCATAATGTCAACGCTCTGGATTGCGACGGCAATACGACTAGAAGCTAGCCTGAGCTTTCTCGGGCTCGGCACACAGCCCCCGACCCCGAGCTGGGGGACGATGATCAAGGAAGGCATGTTCCACTTCATACAGGCTCCTTGGCTCTCACTTGTTCCCGGGGCGGGGATATTTTGCGCGACAATGGGGTTCAACATGTTAGGGGATGGGATGCGGGATGCCCTGGATCCCAAGCTGCGAGGGCGACTTAGGTAGAGCTTGTGTCCCGCAACGCGTTAACCAAATCCCTCGATGAAGTTGAGATGTGGTCCCACGGATTTTCTCGGCTTGACCTTCGGTTGATCAAACCGTAATTCCTCTTCCCCCTATAAGCCAGACGTATTATGGCCCGGTGTCTTTCCCTTAAAAGAGCTTGACAAACCTCTGGCGGCATTTGACAATTTTGTGCTCGCATTTCATGCCCTTGAGGGCGATTTCACCTTCTCCTTGGCAGTCCAGTGGCGAGGGAATACGGCTGTGCCGTTACTAGAGATAAAAGGTCTCAAGGTATACTTCCACATCGAGGAAGGCGTTGTACGGGCTGTTGACGGTGTCGACTTCACCATCGAACCCGAGAAGACCCTCGGCGTGGTTGGTGAGAGCGGGTGTGGGAAGTCGGTTACCGCCCTGTCGATTATGGTCCTTATCCAGATTCCGCCGGGCAATATCGAAGCCGGCCAAATCATCTATCGTCGCAATGGGAACGTCATAGACTTGACGAAGCTCGATCCCAAGGGTCCCGAGATGCGCTCGATCCGCGGTAATGAGATCGCCATGATCTTCCAGGAGCCGATGACCTCCTTGAACCCGGTGTACACCATAGGGAACCAGCTCATGGAAGCGATCAGCCTCCACCAGCGTCTGAACAGGAAGGAAGCGCGGGACAAGGCCATCGAGATGCTACATGCCGCAGGGCTCCCGTCACCCGAGCAGCACATCAAGGAGTACCCGCACCAGCTCTCAGGTGGGATGCGTCAGCGTGCAATGATCGCCATGGCCCTCTCGTGTAACCCGTCACTTCTGATCGCCGACGAGCCAACGACGGCCCTCGATGTGACGATTCAGGCGCAGGTATTGGACCTGATGAACAACCTGCGCACGGAGTTTAAGGCGGCCATCCTCTTTATCACCCATGATCTCGGGGTCATCGCCAACATGGCCGACGATGTGGTGGTCATGTACCTCGGGAGGATCGTAGAAGGCGCGGCCGTTCGGGACATCTTCCACAACCCCAAGCACCCGTACACACAGGGGTTGATGAACTCCATACCTTCGCTGGCCACCACGAGGAAGGAGCGACTTATTCCCATCAAGGGAATCGTTCCCGACCCGTTTGAAGTCCCGCAGGGGTGTGGGTTTGAGCCACGGTGCCCGCATGCGACGGGGATCTGCGAGACGCAAATTCCGCCGCTCAAGGAAGTTGCCCACGGTCATGTGGCCGCGTGTTGGTTGTTCGAATGACGGAGAGGTGGTAGGGCGTGTCTCCTGACAATATCCTCCTTGAAGTAAAGAACCTGAAGAAGTACTTCCCGGTGCACAAGGGGATTCTGAGGCGGCTGGTGGCCCACGTCAAGGCGGTGGATGGTGTCGATATGCACATCAAGCAGGGGGAGACCCTTGGCCTGGTGGGTGAGAGCGGTTGTGGGAAGACCACGATCGGCCGGACGATCCTTCGCCTGATCGAACCTACTGCTGGGGAGATCCTCTTCCGCAGCAAGAAGCTCGCTAGCCCAGGCGAGGAGTATAGAGAGGTGGCTATCGCCTCCGCATCGGACAAGGTGCTCAAGTCCCTTCGCCGTGATATGCAGATCATCTACCAGGATCCCTATTCCTCGTTGAACCCGCGGATGGCCGTGGGGGAGATCGTAGGAGAGCCGCTGCTCGTGCACGGCATGGCCAAGGGGAGCGAACTGAAGGACCGCGTCTGCGAGCTCTTGGATGCGGTTGGCATGAAACCGGACCACATGAAGCGATACCCGCATGAATTCTCGGGCGGACAGCGCCAGCGGATCGGGATTGCGCGTTCCCTTGCCCTTGGCCCGCAGCTCATCGTGGCAGACGAGCCAGTTTCCGCGCTGGATGTCTCCATCCAGGCCCAGGTGATAAACCTCCTTGAGGACCTCCAGGGGGAGTTCGGCCTGACGTACCTGTTCATTACCCATGACCTTTCCGTGGTCAAACACATCAGCGACCGGGTAGCGGTGATGTACCTGGGGAAGATCGTGGAGTTGGCCGAGACCGAGAGGCTGTTCTCGAATCCAAAACACCCCTACACCGAGGCGTTGATGTCAGCGGTTCCGGTCCCCGATCCCGACTACAAGGTGGGGCGAATAATCCTCAAGGGGGACGTTCCAAGCCCCGTGAACCCTCCCCCCGGCTGCTACTTCCATCCTCGTTGCCGCTATGCGAAGGAGACCTGCGAGGCCGAGGCCCCGGTATCTCGAGGCCTCAGCGAGGGCCATTTAGTCGCCTGTCACTTTGCGGACTCCCTGAACTTGCAACCGGTTCGGACGGGATGATCCTCCCGGTATAGACCACACAGGCTAGCCCTAAAAATAAGGCGTAGAGGTGGACGGGCGCATAGTCCGAGCTTGATCCCGGTGCCGAACCCTGGACTACCCTCAAAATATATAGATACCATCATTTTGCGAAATGGAGGGTTAAAAGGAATAGGGGAGGGAAGAAATGGAGCACTACAACAGCCATCCCATTGACATGGAGTTATACAGCGAGGAATTCGGCAGCGACGAGATGCGGGCCATCTTCACCGAGGAAAACATCGTTAAGAAGTGGCTGATGGTTGATGCAGCGATTGCCCGTGCGGAGGCGGAATTGGGAATCATACCGTCTGCCGCTGCGGAGGAAATCGAACGGAAAGCTACCGGAGGTTTTGTAAAGGTGAGCCGTGTCGCTGAATTGGCCCGGATTAAAGGGTTGGATATTGCTGCCGAGCTAACCGCCTTGGCCGAAGTCTGCGAACAGGATGCCCGGGAGTACATACGCATGGGCGTCGGGGGCATTGACAACTA
>CAYFXP010000442.1:0-3811 GCA_964346935.1 uncultured Syntrophobacterales bacterium | reverse complement strand
ACCAAAGATTGGAAAATAGAATGCAAGGGGAGAGGGAAAATGGGCATTGTACATATCCTACGGAGACAGGAGAAATCTCATAATAAATTAGCCTGTGTTGCCCTCATCCTCCTCATTTTGTGGTATGCACCCTATGCGCTCGGAAGGCAAAATACCTTCGCCCTCGTCGAAGATACCAGTGCAGTTGTGCACAAAGTGAAAGGCCTCAGCATTCGATATGGTTTAGGCCGTAAATACGAAGAGGGATATCTCTATGCAGAACGCGGGGAGAGCGAAGTTCGCCTCGCTATGAGTGAGATAACCACAATAGAGGTAACTGGTTCTCAAAAAGATCTGCTCTCGGCTGTTGTGACATTTCGCGATGGGAAAATGGAAAAATTCACCGTTGAATCCCGGAATTTGAATTTGAGGGGAGAATCGAGATATGGAGCGTGGGAGTTAGATGGCTCCGAGCTCAAGAGCATCAAGTTCACCGACGCGAACTGGAATCCTCTCGGAAAGGATTAACTCGATTACCCTCGAGCAATGAACAGATGGGGATCCTTGAGTTCGTTGCCAACGTGATCTCCAGCGATTGACAGGGGAGGTGTGAACGGGATGGTACCAAAGGTATCCTTAACTCGGCATTCTTGTGCTATGCCCATAGATGTAGAGAATTATCGGCTCCTCGCAGGTGATGAATTGATCGATGAGATTCTCGATATTGGCCGCCGCTTGAAGGGCATCCGTATTTGTCACATCAATTCGACTGCTTTTGGTGATGGTGTCGCCGAACTTCTCTCAAGGCACCTTCCCCTCGTACAAGCGTTGGGGTTATCGGCCGACTGGCGTATAATTCATGCTGCGCCAGAATTCCTTGGGGTAACGAAGGCCTTCCACAACGCGCTCCAAGGGGCGGAGTATGACTTAAAAAAACCTCAACAAGCACTCTATCTGGCAGTGAACGAGCAGGGTGCGAAATCGCTTCCTCAGGAGTATGATCTCTTCATCGTGCATGACACGCAGCCGGCGGCGATAAGGCATTTTGCGGCATCCGAGCGAAATAAGTGGATCTGGTGGTGCCATATCGACCTTTCGGAGTCAAATCCAGTGGCGGGAGAATTTTTTCAGCCATATATTGAGGAATACGACGGTCTCATCTTTAGCAAGGCCGAGTTTCTGCTGCCGGAACTCCGGCTGAAACATCTCGCCTTGATTCCCCCAGCAATTGATCCCCTCGCTTCAAAGAACATGAAGATTCCCCTGGACCTCTGCAAACGCGCCATATCAGACTCGGGCATTGATGTGAGCAGGCCATTGCTCCTTCAGGTTTCGCGGTTCGATCCCTGGAAGGATCCCCTGGGAGTGATCGAAGCATACCGTTTGGTAAAGAAGGATTTTCCGGATGTTCAGCTTGCTTTGATCGGCGGCATGGCCGGAGATGATCCTGAAGGCTGGGATTTGTTTGAGCAGGTCGAGGAGGAGGCAGCCAAAGATCCGGATGTCTTCGTATTCACGAACCTCGCTGGCACGGGCAACATGGAGGTAAACGTCTTCCAGCGGGGGTGTGACGTGGTGATCCAGAAATCATCGCGGGAGGGTTTCGGTTTAGGTGTTTCAGAGGCGTTTTGGAAGGAGAAGCCCGTGGTCGCTGGCAAGGCGGGAGGAATTCCCATGCAGTTCCCGGAGGGATTCGATGACTATCTTATAGAATCACTGGAAGAATGTGCCAAGCGGGTTAAACACTTGTTGAAACATACCGGCGAGCGCGGTGAGTTCGGGCGCGCTGGGCGTGAACACGTTCGCCAGAATTTCCTGCTTCCACGTTTGCTTCGAGATGAGTTGAAGCTCATAGAGGAGATCGTGGGGTAAGATTGGGTTTGCGCGCTCCGAAATGTTGAACAACATAACATGATTGCGAAAGTAATTCCCATGAATATCTACCTAATCCGAAACTTGGTGAAGCCAGCCGAGACGAAAAATGTTCTGCTGGTCCTGGATGGCATTGACCGACTCCTCATGGACTGGCCCAACCCCTCCGTGAGGATGTCGATGCCATATGCATGAGCACTGTTAAAGGGCTGCAGGTCGAAAACGATTATGAGTGGAGAATGCATAACGTTAGGGTTGGACTCAAAGAAATTAAACGATATTTGGAAGATCGGTCCGGTGAGGCAGTAGAGATAAGGGATGTACGCCAACTGGGAGGTGAGGCAACAGGTGCCACAGCGCTCAAACAATTTGGGTATGGGCGTCCGTTTCTCGTTTCATATCGAGTCGGCGGCGGGGAGAAACGAGTAGTATTCCATCGCATTCGACGCAATGCCTTCGGGCGTGAGCGGGATGATGACCGCATAGCAGCCATTTGGCTGGATTTCAACACCTTTAACCGCCTGCCTTCCCACGTTCCGGCCGTGGATATGATCGTCCATACTGTTGAGGGGAATCTGCAGTCGATTGCCTCGGCCGATGAGATCTTGCTGGTGACGGTCTATAGCCCGGGTCATCGGTACGCCGATGACCTGATCCGCATTCGAGAGGAGGGCGAGATACGATCCTCGGATATCGAGCGAGCCCAGGCGCTGGCAGCCTACCTGGCGGATATTCATCAGGTGAAACACGAGGAACCCATGCTCTGGCGACGCCGATTGCGGGATCTCATTGGCCACGGAGAGGGCATCATGGGCTTAACCGATAGCTATCCCGAAGATCTTCCGTACGTCTCGCAGGCAGAATTGCACTCCCTTGAAGAGAGGGCCAATGGCTGGCGGTGGCGCCTCAAGCCGCTGGTTCATCGCTTGAGCCAGGTCCACGGCGATTTTCATCCCTTCAACATCCTCTTTGAAGAGAGGCTTACGTTCCATCTCCTCGACAGGAGCCGGTGCGAGTGGGGGGAGCCGGCCGACGATGTGAGCTGCATGACCATTAACTACCTGTTTTTCTCCCTCCAACAATCCGGGAGACTGGATGGACCGTTTCTGGAGTTGTACGACAGGTTTTGGGAACGCTATCTTGCCATGAGACCGGACGAGGAATTGGTAGCAGTGATCCAGCCCTGGTTTGCCTGGCGTGCCCTCGTGCTCGCCAGCCCAACATGGTATCCTGAAATTTCGGAGGATGTGAGGCGCACCTTGCTGACGTTCGCCCGTCGAGTCATGTCAACCGAATCGTACGACTATCGCAACGTGAACCAATACCTCGAGAATGCTTGATGCCGAGAGGAACGCAACCAGGTTTCGCCATCTGGTTGACGGGGCTTCCATCTTCGGGCAAGACCACCCTTGCCCACGCCATGAACGAACTGTTCTCCAATCGCGGAATTAGGGTTCAGGTATTGGACTCCGATGAACTGCGGCGGAAGCTAACCCCTCGTCCCACCTATTCGGAGGAAGAACGAGACTGGTTCTACGATATCGTCACTTATGTGACTGGCCTCCTTACTGACAACGGGGTTAATGTCTTGGTGGCGGCCACCGCCTCACGGCGGGCCTATCGTCATACCGCCCGGGCTCGCATCCAACGGTTCGCCGAGGTATACGTGGACTGTTCACCGGACGCATGCCGGGCGCGGGACTCGAAGGGGCTTTGGGGGCGGGCCGAAAAAGGCGAGATCACCAGCCTTCCAGGCCTGGGAATGCCGTACGAGCCTCCACAGTCCCCGGAGGTGTGTGTGGACACGGTGAAGCTCTCACCTGATGCCGCTGCTCGAAAGATCCTTCGTGAGCTCAATAAACAGGGGTTCTTCCCGCACTGATTGAAATCCCTTGGATACTTCCCCATCGAAGTAACCTGTATGAGGCCCTTAGGTGTGAGCGAGTCCAGTTTTTCTTCA
>CAYFXP010000441.1:0-4827 GCA_964346935.1 uncultured Syntrophobacterales bacterium | reverse complement strand
GCGGGAAAGTTCTTCAACCCGATATGGATGAGCCCGTTGAGAAACGTACCTGTTGCCAATATGATGGTCCTGCCCAGAATGGTTTCCCCAAAGCCGGTCCTAACGCCATCGACGGAATTGTCCTTGACCAAGATATTTTCCACCGTGGCCTGTTTGATATCCAAGTTGTCTTGTTCCTCAACGGCCTTCTTCATCCTCATCCTGTAGAGGTTTCGATCCACCTGGGCCCTTGAGGATCTCACCGCAGGTCCCTTTCTCGTATTCAATTGACGGAATTGTATCCCCGTGTCATCGGTGGCCTTTGCCATCTCCCCGCCCAGGGCATCTATTTCTCTCACCAGATGACCCTTGGCCAATCCTCCGACGGCTGGGTTACACGACATAAAACCGATGGAATCGATGTTCATGGTTACCAGCAACGCCGGATGCCCCAAGCGCGCTGCCGCAATGCCTGCCTCAATGCCGGCATGGCCACCGCCAACCACGATTACATCGTATCGATTACTCGGAAAATGCGCCATCGAAGATTCACCCTATGATTCCGTCATGGGCTTTCCATGCCCGGACAGGCCTTGATACATATCCCACAGATATAATGCCGGATGTTCCGTTCTTTACAAAGGGCCTTTATCTTTTCGTAGCATCCAATATGATCGAACTCCAGGGGGTTGTCAGCGATGGCACGGGCTGGACAAACAGAGATACAATTCCGACAGTCACCACAGTCCCGCTGAATGGGGCCATCCGATTTTAGGGGAATATCCGTGAGGATGCTGACCAACCTGGCTCTTGAACCGAATTTTGGGGTGATCAAGAGATTATTTCTCCCGATCCAACCCAATCCCGCCTCCTTAGCGACGTGCTTGTGCGAAAGATGGCCTCGTTGTCTTTGCCAATCGATTACTTGAGAGGCAGGAATCGGTAGGGCATCGAATCCCTGGTTTTGGATATGAAGTGTAATCCTGAGGGCCATCTCATCGAGGAGAATGTTCACCCTCTGATAATGGAAGAAGTACAACGGCGTTGGCCCATCTTCGATACTCTCGAGCACCTTATCCGAAAGGGGAACCCCCAATGAGATGGCAAAGGGAAGGCTATCAATCCCTCCAGGTGGTAGGGAAGAAAATTTCCCCCTTAGGGGTCCGACGCGAGCGACGCCGAACAACGAAACACCCAAATCGAACGAAAGCCTCCTGAGGGCATCGTTATGTACCGTATCCACAGCGTTACCCTTCCTTGGATGGGTGGACCGGGGATTCCTCTACCGGCGACGGGAATTTGATGGGGTAGCCTCCGGTGAAACAGGCACAGCAGAAATTGTTGTCATTGTCCCCCACGCACTGCCTCAGGCCCTCCATGCTCAGGTACCCGAGGGTGTCCGAAGTGATGTACCGGTTTATCTCCTCGATGGTGTGGGACGAGGCAATGAGCTCAGACTTCATGGGTGTATCAATGCCAAAGAAACAGGGGTGGGTGATGGGGGGAGAACTGATTCGAACATGAATCCGTTCGGCTCCACCCTTACGGATCATCTTCATGATCTTTCTACTCGTGGTGGCCCTCACGATGGAGTCGTCGATTACCGCGACGCCCTTTCCTTTAATCACCCCCTTTACCGGGTTCAACTTGATCTTGACGCCGAAATGCCTGATTGACTGCCGCGGTTCGATGAACGTCCGTCCCACATAGTGGTTTCTAATGAGGCCTAACTCGATGGGAATATTGGCTTCCTGCCCGTAGCCGATGGCAGCAGAAAAGCCCGAATCGGGAGTAGGGATCACGATATCAGCCTCAGCGGGATGCTCCTTGGCCAGCTGTACCCCCAGCTCCCTCCGAACTCCATAAACGTTCCGTCCAAAGATGAAGCTATCCGGACGGGCGAAATAGATAAATTCGAACACGCAATACGAGGGCTTCGCGGGCGCAAATGGGAAGAAGGAGGTAATCCCCTCTTCGTTAATGACCACCATCTCCCCGGGCTCGATCTCTCTCTCGAACTCGGCGCCGATGAGGTCGAAGGCACATGTCTCCGAAGCCACGAAATAGGCGTTCTTCTGGCGACCCAAGACCAAGGGCCTGAACCCGTGGGGATCGCGTACCGCTATCAATTCTTTCTCGCTCAAAAAGAGCAAACAATAGGCCCCCTCCACCTGCTTGAGGGCCTTGACGACCCTCCCGGTCAGATCCCGCTCCCTGGAGAGGGCGATCAGGTGAACGATGACCTCCGTGTCCATGGTCGACTGGAAGATGGATCCATGGGCCTCCAATTCATTGCGCAGAATGTGGGCGTTGATCAGGTTTCCATTGTGGGCAACGGCCAGCCCTCCCCCGGCATAATGGACCGTAAAGGGTTGGGCATTTTTCAAATCGCTCGTCCCCATCGTTGAGTACCTCACGTGGCCAACGGCGTTGTGTCCGGGAAGCCTCCTCAGAACATCCCTCGTGAAAATCTCGGAGACCAGCCCCATGTTCCGATAGGAGTGCAGGGCGCGGGTATCCGAGGAGACGATTCCCGCGCTCTCCTGCCCCCTGTGCTGCAGGGCATAGAGGCCCAGATACGTCACATTAGCCGCCTCTGGGTGACCATACACCCCGAACAAACCGCACTGTTCTCCCCACTGGGCATTCATTGCTCATAGCCTCACGCTAACGCCCCGCCCCTTGAGATAGGCCTTTACATCCCCCACGGTAAACTCGTTGTAGTGAAAAATGGAGGCGGCCAAAACCGCATCGGCCAGCCCTTCCGTCAGGCCCTCGTATACGTGCTCCAGGGTTCCAACCCCCCCGGAAGCGATGACGGGAATATTCACTAGTTGTGATACGATTCGAGTCAATCTGAGGTCATAACCATCCTTGGTTCCATCGCGATCCATACTGGTCAGCATGAACTCCCCAGCGCCCATTTCCTCCATTTTCTTAGCCCAGTCTAAAACCTCCAGGCCCGTAGGGGTTCGTCCGCCGTGGATGTATACCTCCCATGAGCCGCCCTTCCGTTTCGCATCGATGGCCACCACGATGCACTGGGAGCCGAACCGGTCGGCTGCTTTACTAACCAGGTCCGGGTTTTCCACCGTGGCGGTATTGATGGAAACCTTGTCAGCTCCTGCCCTCAATATCGTCCGGATGTCATCCAGATTCCGAATCCCCCCCCCAACGGTTAGGGGGACGAAGACTCGTTCGGCGGCTCTCTCCACCACATCGATAATGATGTCCCTCCGGTCACTGGAAGCGGTGATATCGAGGAAAATGATCTCATCGGCCCCCTGCTTGTTATAAATCTCCGCATTCTCCACAGGGTCGCCCGCATCCCTGATATCGACGAAATTCACCCCCTTTACGACCCTTCCCCTGTCGACATCCAAACAGGGAATAATCCTTTTCGCAAACATTTTTCCCCTCTATCCGGTTCGTGGCTTTTTCGTATGAAGTGGCCAGGGAGAAAACCCACTACAATCATTATATCATGTTAGCAGTTGAAGAGCATTCACTCCTTTCCCCTCCGGCCTTCTTACAGGATGGGAAGGAATTTCTCGATCTCGTAGGGGTGGATCTTCATCCGGTAATCATCCCACTCCACCTTCTTGCTGAGAATGAAGTTGTTGAAGACGTGTTCTCCCAGGGCATCCCTCACCAATCCGCTCTTCTCCGTCAACTCTAAAGCCTCGATCAAGCTCCCGGGCAAGGAGTCGATGCCCAGCTTCTTCCTCTCATCCACGCTCAGGTGGTAGACATCCTTTTCGATGGGATCCGGCATTTCGTACTTCTCCTGGATCCCCTTCAGGCCCGCTGCCAACATCACCGAAAATGCCAGGTAGGGGTTACAGGCGGGATCCGGGCTCCGATACTCAATTCGCGTTGCCTTCTCCTTGCCGGGCTTGTACATGGGAACCCTCACCAGGGTAGACCGATTGCGCCGGGCCCACGATAGGTAAACCGGCGCCTCATAACCCGGAACGAGCCGCTTATAGGAGTTCACCCACTGGTTGGTAACCGCGGTGATCTCCCGGGCATGTCTCAGAATACCGGCAATGTAACCCTTGGCCACCTCGGAGAGGTGGTATTGATCACCCGGGTCGAAAAAGGCATTGCTGTCCCCCTTGAACAGCGATTGATGGGTGTGCATTCCGCTCCCATTTACCCCGAAAATGGGCTTGGGCATGAAGGTGGCATAAACTCCAAACCGATTGGCTATCTCCTTGACCACGATTCGATAGGTCATCACGTAGTCGGCCATGGTGAGTCCGTCCTCAAACCTCAGATCGATCTCGTGTTGAGAGGGGGCAACTTCGTGGTGGCTATACTCCACCTTTATCCCCATGGCCTCCAGGGTCAAGACCGTCTCCCTCCTCCAATCCCCCGCGGCATCGAGGGTCGTGAGGTCGAAATATCCACCCTCGTCCAAGGTCTCAGGATCCTTTGAGGATTTAAAGTAGAAATACTCGAGCTCCGGCCCTACGTAGAAGGTGTATCCCAGCCCCTTCAACCCCTGCACATTCCTCTTGAGAACGTATCTGGGATCACCCTCATAGGGTGACCCATCCGGATTCAGGATGTCGCAGAACATCCTCGCCACGGCCTTCTCCTTGGGCCTCCAGGGAAGGAATTGAAAGGTAAGGGGGTCAGGCCTGGCCAGCATGTCGCTCTCGTCGATACGTGCAAACCCCTTGATGGAGGAGCCGTCAAACCCCATGCCCTCGTCAAAGGCCCCCTCCAATTCTTCGTCTGTGATGGCAAAACTCTTCAACTGACCCAGGATGTCCGTAAACCATAGCCTGATGAATTTCACATCGCGTTCCCTCACGATCTTCAACACATCCTTTTCAGTTA
>CAYFXP010000440.1:0-3754 GCA_964346935.1 uncultured Syntrophobacterales bacterium | reverse complement strand
TCCTGCTGCCGGTGGGCTAACATTTCCTCGAATTCCTCCTGGGTTATGACCCCGGGATGGCTGCCGAGCGAATATGCCCTGCCCCTGTATTCCCCCCCTCCTGTGGCCAGGATGGTCGCCCCGTGCTCTATGAGCTGTCGACGGGGGCTATCCATCGCCTCCACCGTGGTCTTGAAGTTCCCCTTGAAGCCCGTGGTCTCGACAACCCGGTGGCCGGTCAAGACCTCGATACGGTCATTTTCCATGACCCTATCGATCATGTATCCAAGGTATTCCCGGGGGCTCTGGCCATCGGCGGTGAAGTAAATTCGCCTCATCCGGCCCCCCAACTCCTTATCCCTCTCCACCAGGAAGACCTTGTTCCCCTGATCCGCCAAGCTCAATCCGGCATTCATCCCCGCTATTCCTCCTCCGACAATCAAACAGGCCTGATTTACCCCTATGGCCTGGTGGTAGAGAGGTATCAACACCTGGGAGCGTTTCACCGCCATCCGCAACAGGTCCTTTGCTTTCCGGGTCGCCTCCTCGGGCCTTGCGGAGTGTACCCAGGAGCACTGATCCCGGATGTTCGCCATCTCAAAGAGGTATGGGTTGAGCCCGGCCTCGCGGATGGTGTCCATGAACAGGGGCTCGTGGGTCCGGGGGGTACATGAGGCCACTACTACTCGGTTGAGGTTGAACTCCTCTACCCGCTCTTGAATGAGCTTTAGGGAGTCTGCGGAACATGTGTAGATGGTGTTCTCAGCATGGACTACATCGGGAAGGGTCGTCGCATAGTCGACCACCCCGTTCACATCCACCACGCCGGCGATGTTGGAGCCGCAGCTGCAGATAAAGGCCCCGATTCTGGGCTCGTCCTTCGATACGTCGCTTTCCGGTGGATAGACCTTTTCCCGGGTTAGGGTTCCCCTTGCCTCGCCAATCACCGATAGGGCCGCCGCGGCAGCCCCGCTGCTTTGAGTAACGCTGTCAGGGATGTCCTTTGGCTCGGTGAAGGTCCCACAGGCGAAAACCCCCGGACGCGTCGTCTCAACGGGATGAAATCTCCTAGTTAGACAGAATCCCCTGCCATCCAGTTCAATCCCCGCTGCCTTGGCCAGCGGGTCGGCATGGGCCAGGGGTTCCATCCCCACGCTGAGGACAACCAAATTGAACCGCTCTTCCTCCAAGGCGCTCCCCCTGCTTCCCTCGGGGCGATATCGAATGAGGAGATCCTCCGTAATTGGATCCTCCTCCAACTCCGATATCCTGCACCGAATATATCGGATACCCAGCTTCTTCCCTCGCTCGAAATAATCATCGAAGCCCTTTCCAAAGGCACGCATATCCATCTGGAAGATGGTGGGCTCCAGTCCAGGGATGTGCTCCATGGCCAACATGGCCTCCTTGGTGGCGTACATGCAACAGACGGAGCTACAGTAGTCGTGCCTCTGGTCCCTTGATCCAATACATTGCAAAAAGGCGATCCGCTTCGGCTCGCGATGGTCTGATGGCCGGGAGATGTGTCCTTGCGTGGGCCCCGAAGCGCTGAGCATTCTCTCGAATTCCATGCTGGTCAGGACATTCGGATACCTGCCGTATCCGAATTCCGGTGAATTCCCCGGGTCATAGAGGGAGTATCCCGGTGAGAGAATGATTGCTCCCACACGGATCTCCTCCTCAACTGCCACCTGTTGGTGGTCGACGGCTTCGGCCTTACAGACGTCCACACATCGGTAGCATTCCGAGCAGAGTCCGCAGGAAAGGCAGCGGGCTGCCTCAGCCCGAGCCTGCTCCTCGGTCAAGGACAATTCCACCTCCCTGAAATCCCTCGTCCGTTCCTCCGCCGCCGCGGTAGGGATATGGGCCCTGGACCTCAGATCGACCTCTCCCCTTTCGACCCGCTCCCCAATTTCCTCCTCCGAGAGCTCGACGACGGGGAGGGGCAACTCCTCCCTGGGAGTGAGCAAATCGACCTCCCGGAGATAACGGTCGATGGAGAGAGCGGCGCGACGGCCATCGGCTATGGCCTCGATGAGGGTTCCAGGCCCCTTGGCGGCATCTCCGCCAGCGAAAACACCCGATTTCGTGGTTGCCAGTGTCCGGGGGTCAACCACAAACGTCCCTTGAGGTGTTATCTCAAGGCCCATGCTCTCCTCCAGGAACGAAACCTCGGGGGCTTGAGCGACGGCGGCGATCATCGTGTCGGCGGGCACGACGAACTCCGAACCCTCAATGGGAATAGGCCTCCTACGACCAGATGCATCGGGCTCCCCCAGCTCCATCCGCATGCACCGTATCCCGCTCACATGGCCCTCCCTTTCCAACACCTCGACGGGAGCCGTCAGAACGTGAAGTTCGACCCCTTCCTTTTCCGCCTCATCGACCTCCCAGGGATTTGCCGGCATTTCAGCCCTCGATCGACGATAGAGGATCTTCACCTCCTTTGCCCCCAATCGAAGCGCGGTACGGGCGGCATCGGTAGCCGTATTGCCGCCCCCGATGACCACGGTCTTCTCCCCGACCCTGGGGGCGATGGGTATCCCAAAGGCGATGATGAACTTATCCTCAAACCCCTCCATAACGCCCGCCCTCTCCGCTAGGCTCACTCCTTGGAGGAAAGGAACCCCGTGGTGAACCCCTTGCATATCCTCGCCGGGAATCCCCAACTTCTGCGGTTCATGAGCACCGATCGCGAGAAAGACGGCCTGATAACCTGCCTCAAAGAGCCGGTCCACATTTCGGATAGGCGTGTTCAGCTTGAGCTCGACCCCCAGCTTGAGTATGTCCGCGGTCTCCCTCTCCAGTACCTCTCTCGGCAACCGATAGGCAGGAATCCCGACCCTCATCATTCCCCCGGCGACGGGCAAGGCCTCAAAAATAGTCACCCCGTAACCCATCCGGGCTAAATGGTGGGCTGCGCTCAATCCCGCGGGCCCTGCTCCCACGACGGCCATCCTCTCTTCTCTTCCCTCGGGGGAAACTCCCTCTTGGGCCGACTCTCCCCGTTCCTCGGGATGTTCGTGGACCCAGTCGGCCACGAAGCGCTTCAAGGCACAGATGGCAACGGGGCTATCCAGCTTTCCCCGGTTACACTCATCCTCACACGGGTGATTACAGACCCTGCCGACCGTCGCCGGGAATGGGTTATACTGCTTCACCACTTCCAAGGCATCGGCATAGCGACCCTGGGCGATAAGGGCGACATACCCTTGGGCACTGGTCTCGGCCGGACACCGATTCTTACAGGGGCTTGTTCCCAGTTTGGTGACGAGGTAGGTGTTTGGAACAGCCTGCGGATAGGATCGAAAGATCGCCTTACGCTCGTCCAGTCCCTGGTTGAATTCATTGGGGAGGCTGACAGGGCAAGCCACCTCGCAATCAGCGCATCCGGTGCATTTCTCCATATCCACATACCGGGGATGACGCCGTATTCGCGCCGTGAAATTCCCAGCTGAGCCCTCCAGGGAGACCAGTTCAGCCGACGGAATGATCTCAAGGTTAATGTGCCGGCCCGCCTCAACGAGCTTAGGCGAGATAATGCACATGGCACAATCATTGGTCGGGAACGTCTTATCGAGTTGGGCCATCTTCCCCCCGATGGCGGGAGAGCGCTCGAGGAGAAAAACCTTTATTCCGGAGTCGGCCAAGTCAAGGGCGGCCTGAACACCGGCAATACCTCCCCCCACTACGAGCGCGGCCCCTACGGTGTTTCTCTTGTCTACCATGGCCCCCCCTTATCTTCAAAAGGGATATATTTTCATTATATCTATCC
>CAYFXP010000439.1:0-3250 GCA_964346935.1 uncultured Syntrophobacterales bacterium | reverse complement strand
CCGTTGGCCTCCTCGAAGGTCTCCCTAAACTCTTCATATTTGTTATAGAGATCCTTGTACATGCCGATGCGCTGAAATCCCTGACCCGTGAAGATAAGCCCAATTTTTGTCCTTGGCCTCGAGTCCATTTTATAGCATTACCCGTCCGAGTGTGTTTACTAAGGAAATATAATTTTATATGTTCTCCAATTTTCGATGACTTGTCAACTCCCACCGTATTCGGGCACGCCGAATTCATTACAGAGATAGGGCAAGGGACTTTGCCAAATCCTCCCATATCATCCTATCTTTTCTGCCCATCCCCTTTAAAAGGATACCAACAAATACTCGCTTCGAGGCTTCCGCCGAAAGCCATCGGACATCGCCAACGGCCTTAATTCTGTTTTTCTCCGTAACGATTTCGATCCCCACGTCCACGCCTCGCCCTTCCTTGGCGTCTTCAATGGCAGAGATTATCTCCGCCTCCTCGGGTATCGAAAGCTTCACTCCCTCCAGCGAGATGTCAACGGTCTCGCCACCCGGTTCCAACATAGTGGGATTGCCCTCTTTTATGAGTGAAAGCCTGAGAAGAGCGGGAAATGTTATGTGAAACCGAGGGTGGGCTCTCCTTTCTGCTCCTTCATATTCCTTGGCCTCTTCCATATTCATTCCCATTGACGTCGATTATCCCGGGCTCTCTTGATCATCCCATTATGGCCAAGGCAATTCTCGCTGTCAATCTCTCTTTGGGGTTCTCCCCACTCTCTGTCTGCCATCAGGGTCCGAAACGCCGGGTTATAGTACCAAATGAGGAGTTCTGAGTGCCAATTAGCTCAGTTGTTGAATCAAGATAAGGACTGCAGCACAGCAGCACTGCAAGACCGCAGCACTGCATGGCCCTCTAATTCAATGTTTTCGCGGAAACACCGAGGAGGGAACTCACTTCCTCTAGTGTGGGGACCGACCTCCCCCCCATTCGAGTACACTTAAGGGCTGATACCGCATTGGCGAATCGGAGGATTTTTGCCACGCCCCAGTTTTTGATCAGTCCATAGATGAAGCCGGCGTGAAAGACGTCGCCTGCCCCTGTTGTATCCAGGGCCTTCACTTCAAACCCCTTTGAGTAGACAATTCGGTCCCCCATTACCGCCATGGCCCCCTCCCTCCCAAGGGTGGCGCACAGAAATCCCTTGTTATACCTCTTCAAGGCCAGGAGGGCTTTCTCCCTGTCCTCGATCCCTGTTAATTTCCGCCCAAAGGTCGAAGAGGTGATGAGGAAGTCTATATCCCGGATGAGTTCAGGGGTCTTTTCCTCCACCTTGTCAATATCGATAGCCGTGAAGATGCCTTCCTCTTTAGCCCATCTAACGGCTTTTATGGTGGCCTCGATGTCGTGTCCGTCTACGTGGAGGACTTTCCCCTTGCATACATCTTCCCTCGAGAGCTCGTCTTCTCTATAGAGGAGCTTCTCGTCCCTATGCCAGATGATGGTTCTTTCCCCGGATTCTTTGTCGATGAGGATGAAGGCAAATTGGTTCGTGGCCTCCTTTTCAACGGTAACGCTTGAGACGTCAACTCCGGTTTCCCGTATGCTCTTCAATGAAAAGGTTCCTAGATCGTTTCCGCCCACCTTGCCGATATATTTCGCCCTGAGACCCCATTTTGAGCAAGAAACCATGGCCGTGGCCACCTGCCCCCCACCCTGTTTGTCGTACCGCACTATTTCGGTTTTGGTATCAAGGGCGGGGAATCTCGGGATGGCGCAGAGAAAATCGACGGCGTTGAGACCGAGGCCCACTACATCGAAGGGTTTTTGTTGAAATCTGAGATTGAATTTCATGGCATATTGGTCATTAGCGGCTAAGCGCAGGAAATGAGTTCTTAGAGGATTGATGCGTCGAGGTGCTTGACTTAACGAACCTGCCTTCCCTTCCTTTTCCTCCCAGCCAGAACGAGGGTGATCTCGCCCCTGATCCTCCTGTCCCTAAGGATATCTATGACCTCGCTGATCGCGCCCCGGATCACCTCTTCGAAGGCCTTAGTGAGCTCACGGGTGACCACGATCTGTCGATCCCCACAGGCCACGAGGAGGTCCTCCAGGGTCTCCATGAGGCGGTGGGGAGATTCGTAGAGGATCGATGTCCACATTGAATTCGCCAATTTGTCCAAAAGCTTCCTCCGCTTCCCCCCCTTTTTGGGCAGAAAGCCGACGAAGGCAAAGCTATCGGTCGGCAGACCCGCAATACTCAGAGCGGTGATGGCAGCCGATGGGCCCGGAATGGGAATGACCGGAATTTCCCTTTCGATGGCCTCGTGGATAAGTCGATATCCGGGGTCCGATATCCCCGGAGTTCCCGCATCGGATACGAGGGCGATATCCTTTCCCCTTTTTAAATGGGATAAGAGCTTGTTCAACCTTTTTAATTCATTGTGTTCGAAATAACTAACCAACGGGGTATGGATGTCGAAGCGGGAGAGGAGCTTCCTTGTCCTTCTCGTATCCTCGGCGGCGATGAGATCAACATCTTTCAGGATTTTGAGGGCTCTTAAGGTGATATCCTCCAAATTGCCGATGGGAGTTGATACGATATAGATAACCCCTTTTGTCGTGACATCCGTGTTCATTGCATTCCCATTTTGGACCGTCGACTTCTCAACCTTGATATCACTTTGTCCCCCTTTTTTCAACGGCATCTTTATAAGTAATTGGAAAAATTGAAGAAATTAACCATACAGGTTGACAAATTCCCTGAAAAAATACATCATAACTAGTACGAAGTCGTTCATTTTCTGGTGTTCACATATGGCGGAGGAAAGAGAGGAAAAGAGGGTAAGAACTCCCGGGGATTCGAACGCATTCCAGGGGGAAGACGAGATGGTCTGGGCCAGGGACTTAACCAATCACTTCGTCAAAACCGTAAGTGCTTATCAGAGCCGACCCGTGGATTATTCTGCCTTAGCAACGCTCCAAGATCAGCTGATGGATAAATTTCGATTTTTTCTCGAAAAGGTTGACCGCGTCACCTGGGATATCGCGGAATATGAGATCTATTACAGGGACGAGATTGTTTACGAGAATACCGAGGCTAAAAGCAGCCTGGCTTCTCGCTTCTACCGGCAAGGCCTCGAGCAGATAAGATTTGAGAAGGGATTGCAGGAGTGGGAAGTGGTGGATTTCATGGATGTCATTGCGAGAGCTGATACGGTCAATCCCTTGGAGGATGATCTCATCACCCTTTTATGGGAAGGAGATTTCCAGCATATCCATTAC
>CAYFXP010000438.1:0-7681 GCA_964346935.1 uncultured Syntrophobacterales bacterium | reverse complement strand
TCGGATATTCCCCCGGGGAGATCGTTAAAGGTCCGGTATGGCCGATATCCTTGTCTCCTGATAAATCACAACGGGAAGTTTTTGGCCTACGGCGCGTTATGTACCCATCTTGCCTGCGTGGTGCACTGGAAAGACGAAGATGGTTGTGCCATGCACATGGGCGACCAGATCCACTGTGTGTGCCATGCGGGCCATTTCGAAGTCCTGACGGGAAATGTCATTGCAGGGCCTCCTCCGAGCCCTTTGCCGAAGATGAACCTAGCGGTGAGAGGGGGAGACGTTTTTGCTATAGGATGGGATGACCCCAATTACGTGAAACGCATTAGCACCTATGTGTAGAGAATTATGATAAAGTATTTTTTTTCAGGAGATAAGAGATGGCATTTCTAGACAAAGTTGTCCGAGGATCGATCTTTTTTTCTTATGCGTTGATCGGTTTAGAGATCATCATCATGGTGAGCCCTTTTGCCTTCTATTTTTACTCCATTTACGGTCCTTTCCTCAAAGGGCTCTATGCCTTTCCTCCCACCCGTTGGCTAACGGCCTTCATTCTGCCTCACATTCTCTTCTCCGGGGATCCGTTGTTGACCTGGCTAGAAAGAATTGGGTTCTATTTATTCCCCATTGGATTGTGGATTTTTATCGTTGGCGCCATCCACGTGTACGGGGCAAAGATTTTGCGAAAGGGTCTTGCGACCAAGGGTCTGTACGCATTTGTAAGGCATCCGCAGTATTTGGGGCTTATCGTTTCAGGTTTAGGGTTGTTTCTATTCTGGCCTCGATTCTTTATCTTGGTGATGTATGTCACCGTGGTTTTTATCTACTATCACTTGGCAAGACATGAAGAGAGGGAGATGGAGAGGAGATATGGCGAAAAATACCTCGCCTACAAAAGAAAGACGGGCATGTTCATTCTTGGTAATCTAGGAAGTCGATTTTCTTCCCTCCTGAGGGGTTGGGAATTCGAGAGGAGATTATCCCCCTTCCTTGTGTACGCCTTAAGCCTTTCCATTACCGTAATGTTTGGATTTCTGCTGAGGGAATACAGCAAAGGGCGTATCCCAAGCTTTTACTTGGAGGGAGAAAAGACGAGCGTTGTCTTCTCGTATCCCAGAAAAGAGGCTGAGATGCGAAGGATCATTAATCTTGCCTTGGATGATGAAAGAACACAATCTCTGATAGAGAAGTCTAATCTGGATCATAAAACGTCCTATGTGGCTCATATCGTTCCAACCCACCATGGAATGCAGAGGCTCATTGCCACGGTGGATGAAACCCTCCACAGACCCCAACGTATACATTGGGGATACCTGAAGTTTGCCATAAGGCTTTTGGTCCCTTTCACTGGCGGTAATCACCATCAATCCTGCCGGGCCCAAAAGGAAAGATTAAGGGTGATTTTTTCGAAGCTCTCCTCTCCTGATGGGGGATATATCCCAGAATCAGAGGCCTTTAGTATTAATGCGATGAGGACACCCCTTTTCTTGGTGGAAGTGGATTCGAGGACTGGCGAAGTTTTGGAGGTATTGGAAACCATGCCCAGACATTTCTGGGGAGATATGCCCATGCCAGCGTTCTAAGGTTAGGATGGTCTGGTTATGATCGGGATATTCATTGCAGCTCTTGTTTAATGCTCAAGGGCCTCAGCTGCGACGATGAGCGAGCAACAGTATTGGGAGAATATGGGCTTCAACCCGGCCCTCCTTGCCAACTGGACCACCTTTTCACCAGGATATGCGATGCCATTGAGCCCCATAGAAAGGGCCAATCGCTCCACCTGATCCTTATACCTTCCCAGGGGCTTCGCACATCCGAGGACGATGGGGGTGCGCGGGAAGCGTGACCTGGCCTCGGCGAACAACTCCCCTACCTCCTCCAATGGAGGGGGCGATATTCCCTTCATTGGGGTATTATGTAGAGGGTTTAAAATCACCAGGACCAAGGAATAAATACCGTAGCTCGAAATGATTTTCAAGGCCCTCTTCTCCCCGATGATCTCACCCCAGTGGAGGCCGATCACCAGGTGTGGGGATACGCGAATCCCCCCTTTGATTAACATCTCCAATGTGTTTTCAAAGTCCGAAACTGATGCCCTCAGGTGGTAAACGGTCCCAATTGTCTCCTCGGATCCGATGATGTCCATCATTGCCACGTCTACTTCAGCCTTTGCGAGCTCATGGGCCAGTCTCTCGTCAACGAGGCCCGTGTGAACTGCGATCTTGAGGCCGAGTTCCGACTTCAACCTTCCAATGGCAGGCATAAATTCCATCAAAGGTACCCTGCCATCTTTGAGGGAACCGCCAGTGATGAGTAATCCACGGCAGCCCCTTTCGGAGAGCCTTTTCCCCAATGTCCAGAGAGATCTCGGATCCCGAGCCGATAGCATGCCCTCCAATATCCTCCCCCGACAGTGATCGCATGAGAGTTGACAGGCCGAACCCGTTATCGATATGGGAACAAAGAAGGCGTTCCGCCTCGCCTTGAATTCGAAGATATCATAATGCTTCAGCGATGGGGCGAAAAAGTAGATCTTCCCAGCGAAGTTCTCTCTTCTCGTCTCCCATGCTCGTCTTGCTGCACCGCTCAATATCTCCATATCTGTCTCTTCACCCTCCTTATGTCCTCAGCCTCAGGGAGAAAGGGATAGTTCCGAATATACGGGCCTGGGCGACTATTCCCATATGGCCTATTGCAGGCAACATTTCCCCGATCGTCCGGACAGCCGCTCGTCACAAAGGGAAGGCCTGAATCGATGACCCTCTGCAAATCCCCATCGTCGATCCCGAAGTGGATAGTTTGATCGGAGGAATTAAACCCCATCTCCCCGAATGATGTCCTTCTCTCATCGATGAGATATCTGGCCAGCTGGATCCTCCTGTATTGGCCTAATGGGGGAACCTCAAATCCGTCCATAAGAGAACCGCTTTCGGGGTAGAAGGAAAAGAGGTGGGTAGTCCCTCCCAGGTCCTTCACCTTCTGGATGATTTCCACCATCTCCTTCTCCGTCTCGCCCAAACCAACGATAAGATGGCTTCCAACGTGATCTTGCCCGAATATTTTCACTGACTTTTCAAAGAAGGACCAATAACGGTCCCATCGGTGAGGTGCTCCTACCCCTTTTCCCCTATACTTTTCGAAGATGCGTTCCGTCGCTGCGTCGATGGCTATTCCCAATCGATCGGCCCCTGCGTCCTTAAAACATACGAGGTCCTGGTCCTTGAGGATTGTGGGCGTGACCAAAAGGGAAAGGGGAATTTCGCGGCAACGCCGGATCGCACAAGCCATCCCGATCAAATCCGAAGGGGCCCTTGAATTCGTAACCATCGCCAGGCAAATCCTCTTCACCCCATCCCTCCTCTCCCCAATCCGTTGTAAGACTTCCTCAAATTTCACGACAGGCCATTCCACCCTAATGAAACTCTTCTCATGAAACGATCCCGCTCTCTTTCCAGAAAGCCCACAGTAAGCGCAATTTCCCATACAGCCATTCCGGTATGTCAAGAGCAAGTTAATACAGGAGAGCCTGGCATTCCGGTAAAAGGATCCATTCTTAAACCCCAGGGTTAAGGCCGCCGCAAGGCTCAATCTTATGTATTTGGGGCTTTCCCTCGTCTCATAATCCATTTTAGACCCGAGTCTTTTCCCAATGATATTAGGTTTTTGCTCTATCCAAAGGCCACCCACGTTTTCCGCAGGGCCAGCTCAAAATCACGTTCATTCCAATGGCTGTCTAAGTATTTCCTCTTCCCATAGGCCCTCCTCAGAGAGTCTTCGAATAATTCGCGCCACCGGACCTCGTATTCCCCTAACTCGTTTAGCCTTCCACTTCTAATCGCCCTTGCCGCAATCGATCCAGCCATTTGGCCACAGCAAACGGCGGAGAAAATCCCCGCCCCAGTCATCGGGTTTACCTGGCCTGCTGCATCTCCAACCAAGAGCATATTCTTCTCGTGGGTCTTGGCCACATATCCATTGACGGGAATCAAGCCCCTGGTCAGGCATAATTCCTTATCGATCTCTATCCTTCCCTCAGCTTCCAATTTTCCCAGCAAAGATCTCAAGGCCTCCATGGGCCCTCCCCCCGTGCGGGTATTAACCCCGATTCCCACGTTTGCCCTTCTTCCCCTGGGGAACAGCCAACCGTATCCACGGGCGTACTCTAAACTGAAATAGACTTCGGTCCAATCAATCTTCTCATTCAACGGGACTTCCACCTGAACCGCAGATATAAACTCGGAGTTTACCTGGTTAATCCATTGACCCACAGTGGACTTGGGGCCGTCGGCTCCAATGATAACCTTCGCGCCGATCTCAATCTTCTCCCCTTTTCTCTTCGCCAGGACGACGTCCCCCCATCGCGACAGCGCCTCAGTCTCAAGGCTTATATCCGCACCCGCCTCTACAGCGGCGAAGGCGAGATCCCTATCGAACATTCTCCTGTCGAGCATATACCCCGGCGCGCATATCTCCACGCGATCTCCATTGGGCAAATGGGTTTTCATCCGATCCACTTCTTGAATAATGCATTCCCCATCAAAGCTCACCTCTCTCCTGATGAGTTTCGGGACGTAACCAGCGCATTGGACGGGTTCACCAATCGCCGCCTTCTTGTCGATCGCCAAGACCTTCAACCCCTCTCGGGCGGCTGCCCTTGCCGCCGTTGTCCCCGCAGGACCCGCTCCAATAACCAGAAGATCATATCGCACGGTCCGCTTCACGTAGGTGTTCTCCCCGTTGCCTTGATGACCTTTTCCAGGAGATTCAGTCTCAAGTGGGTGAGATTTTCGAAAACCCCGGAATAGGCCCTCCATTCTTTCCCGAGATCGTAACAGGTTTCATCGTCAATATTGACCAAAATCCCGGGCATCCCAATTCTCTCAAAATCGCCCTTGTGCTTGATGAAAAACTGCTCACAGCAACATCCGATGAAGGCTTGAAACTCCTTTGATCGGTATTTCAACAGCGTCCTCATCAGGTCTTCAAAGCTCTGGATACTTTCAGGAATGAGACCGTACCCCCTCCCGAGATTGTAGGCGTAACCCACATCACATCTCTCACACTCCGCACATCCCTTCTTACGCCTGAACCGACAATCGGGAAGTTTTGCACAATACGGGAGGAGGAGCAAGCTGATATCCTTTCTCAGGATTTCACTGATTCTTCCATTGACCGTAAATATTCGGTTGGCCTCGGAAAAGGATAGCCCATATCTCGCGAAATCCGCCTTTTCCAAAGCCAGCCCGATAGCTGTGGAAAAATCCTCCGGATATACATGGGGAATACAAGGGGCCCTTTCCATGAAGAATCTCCGAATCACATCCGGTACCCTATGGCGATGGCAGTCCTTGAGCCTGGCCTCGAGATCGTACATGGCCCTCTGTGGAAAGACGAAAAAATCCCCTGTTATGACGACGCTCGAAATCATCTCCCGCCTTAAATCGTATGCAAGGAATACCCGAATTAATCCCCCCTTGCACTTATGAGTTCCCCTCAGAATCTGCTTTCCCTCCGGAGGGCTCTTAATCAAATGGACCCACTCATCTGATCGGTACTTCGGCAGATATTTCGCAAAGAGATTCTCCTCCATTCCATTCAATCCACCCCTAACCAAATCCACATGGAAAACCTCCTGGAATCCGCGCTTCAGCTCCTCTTTCACCTCTCTCACTGGCGGGAGGAAGCTCAATTCTTGCCTCAGACAGGTCATCCTCTCAGCCAGGGAATTGATCTCCCTTTCCTTCAATTTCTCGATGGGAACCCTAAGGGCCCGAAGCATCTTTTCCACGTTGAGATCTAACAAGAGCGTTCCTTGAAAGAGGAAGGCCCCCTTATGTTCCGTTCCCCCGGTTCCCGAAATTTTTCTCCCCTTCACCTCGATGTCATTCTTCGAACGATAACAGGCCTCGATTCCCAATCCTTTCAGTCCCCGGATAACCGGTCTACACATCTCTTGGAACACTTCCTCATGGGGGATGGTGAACCTAAGATCTCCCTTCGAAGCGATGATCTCCCATCCGATTTGGCTCTTGTCGAAAAAAATTGCCCCCCCACCGGTTATCCTCCTATTGATGTCGATGTGATGGCTTCGACAGAAGGGGATTCGGACCTCTTGATCGACGCTCTGATGGTATCCAACCAGAACTGCCTCGGGATGGAACTGGAGGAAGCGAACGGTATTGGGCGTAAATCCCTCCCCTTTGGCAGTGAGAATTGCTTCATCCAGTGCTATATTCTCAGCAGCGGTTCTGATTCCGGTATCAAGCAATCGCCATCTTTCCATTGTTTTCAGTTAGGCCGAAGTGAAATGATAGAGAAAATAGTATCCCGCCGTTGGAAAGTCAATTCTTTATAGAAAAAAATATGCCTTGAGACCCGGCATTCAATAATGATGGGGCTCTGGCCTGCGAGATAGGAAGAATCTCTTTCCCGCCGGTTGATGGGGTGCGGGGCAGAAGGCATTGGGCCGGGTTAAACCGGGCGGCGGTGGACATCGCCGATCCGGGGGGTTCAAAGGTTTGCTGGTTCTGTCCGTTGTCGGACTCAGTCTCTTGAAGTCATCTTCTATCTTCTTCCTAACAACCAAAGCATATCTGGAAGATATCGTTCATCGCCCTCCCTTTTCAAAAAAACAATGATATGAGACGGGTCATTTCCAAATACTCCAGTGAAAATATTTTCCTGACAATATGCTTGAAAAAGCATATTTCATTCTCTTCTGGATCTAACCTTTGTGGAGGAAACTCATCGCGAAGCTTCGATCAGAGTCGGGCTCAGATTGTCAAGGTCCGGTACGAGATCAGGCAGGCGCGGAAAAGCCTCCAGGCCCTGGAGGGGCAAGTCCGGGATGAGGTTACCAGCGAGTTGGAGAGAATCCATTTCCATCAGGCCCAGGTTCAGACATTTCGGGAAAAGATCATTCCCCTTCGGGAGAGGGCCATGGAGTACGCGGAGAGATGGGTGAGCGCCACGCAGTTGAACAGGCTCTAGCTCCTGGAGGCGCAGAAGGGTCTCTTGCAGAGCCGGAGGCAGTACCTTCAAGCCCTGATGGAGCGCCAGAAAGCCCTGGTGGATCTGGAGCTTATGTGCTGGATACCGTCACGGGCAAGGTCGTAGATAGAGAAGCAGAGGCTCACACCAAGAGTGAATAAAGAGCTTTTCTTCCGTACAAATCCGTTATTCT
Source organism: uncultured Syntrophobacterales bacterium (assembly GCA_964346935.1). Lineage (GTDB taxonomy): Bacteria > Desulfobacterota > BSN033 > WVXP01. Next base: position 501 of record CAYFXP010000438.1, on the reverse strand, counting down.
TGGTACTCAACAATCACAGCAAGCTTGCTTCCCTGGCTGAACTTTACTAAACGCGACAATTTATCAGATGTCCCATGAAGGTCTGTTGCCCAACCCTGAGCGGTTTTGGTATTATTCAGGTGAATAACGCAGGACGGGAAAAAGGTGAAAGTGGACATAGATAAGGAAAGGGGTGAACCATGAAAGGGAAAGGCTATGGGGGGCGAAGAGTCGGGTTGCGGGATGTGGATAACAGCTTTCAGGCACCGACGCTTGGACGAAACGAGTGATTGGGTTATTGTATCAACCGCTTTATATCAGAGACCCGGACTCCCTTGGCTTGGTTTTTTGGCTTGCAGAAGACCAACCCATTTTTGATGCTCAAAGAAAAACGCTAACCATTCACCTAAGACAGATGCAATGGGATGACGGCACGGAGTTCGGGGCCGAGGACGTGGTTTTCACTGGGGAGACCTTAAAGAAGTTCCGTGTTCCAAAATATCACGATCATTGGGAATTCGT
>CAYFXP010000437.1:0-4074 GCA_964346935.1 uncultured Syntrophobacterales bacterium | reverse complement strand
GCGTGGGCAAGGGCCGTTGGGGAATACGGGGCTACGGTGACCCTTGCCGGAGCGACCCAGATGAAGACCGAGACGCTGCCCATCGCCATCTACCTGAACATCGCCTCGGCGGAGGTGGATAAGGCGGTGGCGGTCACCTTCATGCTGATCGGCCTGTCCGCGGCATCCCTCATCGCTTTGAGGAGGATGACCGGAAGGGGGTATTCCCTTTAGCTTTGATGGGGAAATGATTTCATGGAAATCCGAGGCCTTCACGCCAAAGTTGGGGAATTCGAGCTGAGGGATATTGACCTCAAGATCGATGAGGGGGAGTACTTCATCCTCTTGGGGCCAACGGGTGTGGGGAAGACCATTCTGCTCGAGACCTTGGCGGGAATTCACCCTGTGCGCCGAGGCCAGATTTATATCGATTCCCAAGACGTCACCTACATGCCCCCGGAAGAGCGAAGGATCAGCTATGTTCCCCAGGACTATGCCCTCTTTCCCAACATGAGCGTCAGGGGGAACATCGCATTCGGCTTGAAAATGAAGAAGGTGGCCAAATCTCAGGCCGACGAGGAGGTGGGGAGCTACGCTAAGAGGTTCGGTATCGCCCATCTGCTGGAACGCTCTCCTCAGCAGCTCAGTGGGGGGGAAAAGCAGAGGGTGGCCTTGGCCAGGGCCCTGATCATTCGGCCGCGGCTGTTACTCATGGATGAACCATTAGCGGCTCTGGATCAGGCAACCCGGAGCGATTTTCAGGTGATGCTCAAGGAGGTACAGCGGGAATTCGGCGTGACGTTCTTTCACGTAACCCACGACTTGGAGGAGGCATTTATACTTGGGGAGAGGATAGGGGTTTTCATCGATGGAAGAATCATACAATCGGGGGGAAAGGAGCAAATCTATAAACGTCCCAATTCCTTGGAAGTAGCCCGATTCTTGGGGATCAAGAATATCTTCCGGGGGATCGTGCAGGGTGTTCACCCTCATAACGGGGCCGGAAGGATCACCATCAAAGGAAAAGAGTTGGCCTTCACTTTTGACCGCAGGGATGGTGTGTGGCCAGGGGACGAAGTGGACTTTTTCATTCGACCTGATGAGGTCATGGTCATTCGTGAGGGGAAACCCATCAAAGAATCCCTGAAGGGGAATATCTTTGAGGGGGAAATCCGAAAGATCATCGAGAGAGAGAGCCATCATACGCTCCTCTTGAGAGAGGGGGGAAAAGGGGTGATATTCGAGGCGGATATCCCCAATTATGTCTTCAGGAATTTAAAGCTGGTTGAGAACCAGAGGGTAAGGGCGGCTTTGCGGAGGGAATCCCTATGGATCATCCCTGGAAAAGGCGGCGGCGCAGCTGAACACAATGAACCCTGAAAGAAGGATCTATGTATTTGCTTGACTTAGGGGAGAGGCCGTGGGAGCAATCCATGCTTATCTTCCATGCCTTGGCAAGAATGGGCCTGGAGGCCCTCGATATTGTATGGCCCACAACCCCCTACGTGAGCATCGGATATTTTCAGGACGCCGAACAAGAGGTGGACCTGGAATATTGTAGAGAGCAGGGGCTTCCGATCATCAGGCGAGAGGTAGGAGGGGGGACGGTATACCTTGACCGCAATCAGGTTTTTTATCACGTGGTATGGAACAGAAACAATCCCCGCTTCCCCAAAAAGATAAGCGAGATCTACCAATGTCTTTCAGCTGCCCCCGCAGAGACTTACGGAGAGTTTGGCATAGAAGCCCGGTTTCGTGAGGTAAATGATATTGTAACCGCTGAGGGCTGTAAGATTGCGGGTTTGGGGGGTGCTGACATCGCAGACTCACTGGTCTTTGCGGGCTCGCTTATCCTCGATTTCGACTACGATAAGATGACCCACGCCATAAAGGTCCCCGATGAGAAGTTCCGCGACAAGGTCTTCAAGACGATGAAGGAAAACGTGACCACCATGAAACGCGAACTGGGAAGGATTCCACCCAGGGGAGAGATCGTAAGGGTCTTAAAAGAGAAGTTTGAGAAGGTTTTGGGCAAACTCGAACCTCTGGATCTAAACAATGAGATGATCCGAAAGATGACGGAACTCGCGTCATGGTTCAATTCCCCTGAGTTTCTCTTCAAGAAGGCTCCGCGCATTCCAAAGGGAGTGAAGATCAAGGAGGGAATTGAGATCCTCTATGGCATGTACAAGGCACGGGGAGGTCTCATAAGGACTACCCAGGAAGTAGAGCACAGGATACTCAAAGATATCAACATCTCGGGTGACTTCACCCTCTTTCCAAAGGGGGAATTATCAGGGCTCGAAGATACCCTCAAGGAAACGGAGAGGGAAGAAGAGAGGCTTACATCAAGGATAGAGGAGTTCTATGAGAAGACAGGTGTTCAGACACCAGGCGTTGAACCCCAAGATATAACGAAGGCCATAGAAGCGGGGAAGTAGTGGTAAAGCCCTCCAACACTTCTGCCAGCAGCGAGGTTACGGCTTCCCCGGCTGCCGGCATCAATCAAACCCCTCCATCGGCTCAGCTTCCCGAAGGCCCAAACTGTTACCTGCGATTTTGATGTCAGGCGAAAATTTCAGCCAAAGGTGCCCTCATCTGTTCGCGTCATGAATTGCAAATAGTTTGGAAAATCCCCGGAAATTTGAGATAATTTAACCCCTCCGCAGAGGTTTTCAAGAAAGTGCTTTGCATTTAACATATGGTAATTCGTAATAGCATCAAGTCACGCAAAGGTAACCATGACTCAGTAAGATCTCTAACCGAAGGAAGGAGCATGAGAAAGGGGGAAAATACCCTGGCGAATCTGGGGCTCCTGTTATTAATCCTACTGCTGGTGGGGGTCGTCAAGGTTAACACGGGAAGGGCCAAACAGGCTGGCAAGGGATGTTTGAAGTGTCATCGAGGCATCGAGTCAATCATGCCACGAGACAACGACATGATGCTGGTGGTTGAAGAAACGGGTGAGGATTATGGATCTTGCGTAGTGTGGCATGGCGGAAACCCTACCGCAACGACAAAAGAAGAGGCCCACCAGGGCGCTCCCAAAGATATCGATGCCGAGACTTTTTACCCCGATCCCGGGAGCATCTGGATCGCGGAAAAGACCTGTGGTACCTCAGGGTGTCACGAGGGTTATGTCTACCGGCTGATGCGCACCGTTAAGAATACAGAGATTGGCAAGATTCAGGGAAATGAGTGGGCCTGGGGTATCCACCCCCTGGATCGTACACCCCGGTACAGCAACTATGGGCTGGACGACCCAGACGGCCCCATTCCTGCGGTCGGAACTCAAGCTTACAAGCATTACATACAGGAATTGATCGAGGACGAGAACGTTCTCAACCTCTTTGCCATTCCCTCCGTTAAGGAGATCCCCAATCCTTCGCCAGAGGAGATTCAGAAAAACCCAGCATTAGCCGCCTATACCTATAGCCGGATTGGATGCCAACGATGTCATGTGGGGGTCCGGGGACGTTCAAGGGGGGGTGATTACCGGAGGATGGGGTGCTCTTCGTGCCACATACCGTATAGCAATGAGGGATTCTACGAGGGAAAAGACCCCACGATTCCCAAGGACAAACCCGGGCATCTCCTCGTTCACCGGGTACAGAACAGCAGAAAAGCCAGCAAGGGCATACCCATTGAAACTTGTACGACCTGTCATAACCGGGAAAAGAGGATCGGCGTCAGCTTTCAAGGCCTGATGGAATTTCCCTAGGGACCCCCTTCAATGGAGAAGGGTAAGAGTCAGGCGAAGCTTCACACGAAAAAGTACATCTTCGTCAGGGACGATCTTCACCACCAATGGGAAAGTCGCCCTGAAATCCCTCGGGAGGAATGCTTTGCCAGGACTGTCACACAACGATTGAAATGCACGGCGATGGCAATATCTTCGGGACAACGCTGGCCCAGGTGGAGATCGAGTGCACCGATTGCCATGGGGCGCCCGACCGCTACCCATGGGAACTACCCTTGGGCTTCATGGATGAGTTCGGAAGGAAGCTCGATAGTAAGCCCCGGGGAACAACGGAAAAACTCCTCCCGGACCAGGAATTTACCTACCACCCCGAGGGCGGTTAAATGTATTATCAC
>CAYFXP010000436.1:0-2005 GCA_964346935.1 uncultured Syntrophobacterales bacterium | reverse complement strand
TCCAAAGTCAAAATTACCTCCTCATTTCTCGAATTGAGGGTTGCCTTGATGACCGCATCATCTGGAACGATGATGGGCCTGTTGGTCAACGTGTGGGGGCAAATTGGGGTAATGACAATGGTTTGCAAAGAGGGATATACGATGGGCCCTCCGGCGGAGAGCGAATAGGCCGTAGAACCCGTTGGGGTGGAAATGATCAACCCATCCGCCTTGTAGGTTGTTACGTACTCACCGCTTATGCTGGTCTTCAAATCGATTATCCTGGCCAGTGCTCCCTTATTGATTACCGCATCGTTTAGTACGGTGAAATCGGCCACTACCTCGCCATTCCTCACGACATCAACACTGAGCGTCATTCTCCTGTGACACTTATAGTCTCCCTGGATCAACCCCTCCAGGACCTTGTAGAGGGTGTCCAACGTTATTTCGGTAAGGAACCCCAGCCCTCCCAAGTTGACCCCCAGGATAGGAACCTGACTTTCTCCCATCAATCTCACCAGGCTGAGGAGCGTTCCATCTCCCCCCAAGACGAGCATAACCTCTATCCGCGATGGGAGGTCTTCCTTTGGACAACCCGCCGAGCCGTCGAATTGTCCAGCTACTTCATCCTCCAGGTAAACGGCTATGTTACGCTCGTTAAACCACCGTATGAGCTGCCTCGTAATCTCAACGGCCTCCGGTTTATTGCGCTTCAGGAGGATCCCTACTCTTTCCAAATCCCGGTGTCCTCGCTGTTTTGAACACGCATAACGCTACGCATTCTGCTCGTGACTGGACCTCGAGGAGGTCCCTTTCCAGAAATTGATGATATACTACACGAAATTTCCTTGTCAAGACGGAGGTCTAGGGGCCTCCGGAGAACTCGTATATTCCAATATGCTAGCCGGGGCGAGGGGGCGAAGACCGACTTTTGGAAGCCCTGCCGGTCTATCATCAATATTGGTTTGGTGAGCACGACATAAACAGGTAGGGATCAATGTGTTGAAAAGTAGGATCTGGACGGGAGGAGAAAGGGATATAAGGTTGCCGATCCCGGCCGTTTCCCCGATGGGTTGTACGTACCGTTAACTTCCCATCTTCTCTGAGGCGATCAATGCCGCCCCCAGGGCTCCTACGATTTGGGGTTCGTGGTACACCATCATTGATTGGCCCAGCCTCCCTTCTACGGCCCTCACCACGCCCACGTTTTTTGCCACACCTCCCGTCATCGCGATCTTACCCGCCGGGCCCACTCTCCCCAAGAGGGTCACCGTCCGATCCGCCACAGCCTTGTTCAAGGCGTGCAGAATGTCCTCCACCTCCCGCCCCTCCGAAACCAGGGAAACCACTTCCGATTCGGCGAAAACGGTGCAGAGGCTGCTGATCTCCAAATCCTCCTTGAAATGGAGCGACCGCTCGCCCATCTCTTGCAGGTCCACGTTGAGCGCCATGGCCATAACCTCCAGGAATCTGCCCGTCCCAGCGGCGCACTTATCGTTCATGTCGAACGCGACGACGCTCCCCTTCTCATCGATGTTGATGACCTTCGTATCCTGCCCCCCGATATCGATAATGGTCCTGCAATCCGGGAAAAGATAGTGAACTCCCTTCGCCAAACAGGTAATCTCGGTGATGCTTTCGTTGGCGAAACCTGATATTCCCCTCCCGCATCCCGTAGCAACGATATAGGGGACGTCGGCCCTTTGAACATTGGCGGAACTAAGGGCCTGTTCGAGGGAGACCTCAGATGACTTCCTGCTGTTTGGCCCGGTAAGGACGATGGAATAACCAATCACCCCCCTTTCCCTTTCGAAGATGACCGATTCCACCGACAAAGACCCGATATCGGTCCCAGCGGTTTTCATTTGCCCCCCTCCTGTCGACCTGGTGAAGGCACTTTAGTGCACGTCCCATTGTAAATCATACTTCCTCGGTCTTGCAAGGCGGCTCCCTAAGTTTCGTTAATATAGAGAGGTCTGAAAGACTGGAAAAATGAGCTCTGAGCGCGAATTAAGATTTTTTCGGT